>CAZUJI010000287.1:0-2501 GCA_964620235.1 uncultured Eubacteriales bacterium | reverse complement strand
TACAAAGTACCATGGAGCGTGCCGCTGGGGCAGCTCGGTGTCGCGTATAAACTTCTCCTCATAACCTCTCGTCTCGCGCACGGCAATGGGGAAAATGGTGCGCGGCCTTACACCAAAGGTGGAAAATACGGCCGAAACGTCGGAGTTTTCGTTGATAATCAGCGGAATAGAGCTACCGTCACCGGCAACCTGCACGCCACCCAAAATCTCGGTAACGCCGCCGTCGGTGGTGATGTTGATAGAGCCCTCTTGCTCAGTTTTAAAGCCGCTCCACCACAGTGTACCGCCGCGGTTGATGGTTTTAATCTTGGCACGCTCGGGGTTGATAGAATGGCACCAGGCCGTTTGCCCGTTAAACACAAAGCAAGGTACGTCGCCGTACAGCTCTTTTACAGCAATGGTATTGGCGCAGTTTTCAAAGAATACCTCGGCGCCGGGCACGGTATTAAAGTAGAAGGCGCAGCCTTGGGCGTGCATATCTCTCATATATACCGAGCGCTTGCTGTCGTGTCTGAACATCCGCAGGTGGCCGATGCAATCGTACCAAGAGAACAGCCGCTCTAAGAACAGAACGTCGTCGCTTTCGCCGGTGATGCGGAACACCGCGTCGTCTGCCATAGCTCTGAGCTCCTCGCCTGCTACAATGTCACAGTACATAAAGTGAACGTGCTTCACCGTGGCGGGGATATCTATGGGTCTTGTAATAACGTAGCGGCCGGGCTGGAAGTAAATCACCGGCTTGCCCGATGCAAAGGCCGCGGCAATGGCCTCGGTATCGTCGTGCTCACCGTCGCCCACTGCGCCTACGTCGTTTACGCACAGCCACTTGTCAAAATCCTGCTCCCAGGGTACGTCGGGCAGCGGCGGCACCTCAAGACCGATACCGCTTGCCTTTTCGTCGAACAGGGTGTGGGTTTTAAAGTTGCAATATTCTTCAATATAACCGTCGGGTATGGTGTAAGAAAGCCAGTTTTGGTCGTAAGCGGCGTAAAAGCCCTTGGTGCGAATATTGCGCAGATAAATGCAGCCTAACTCGTACTTAATGGCGGCTTGCATTGTGCCTTGGCTGACGATTTCTGCATCGGTTAACACCACGTGGGCTGCAGGGCCGGCCAAAAATACCGCAGGCACGTCCAGCTCGGCCTTCAGGCCGATAATCTGCACGGCG
The DNA here is from genome assembly GCA_964620235.1 of uncultured Eubacteriales bacterium. Classification (GTDB taxonomy): domain Bacteria; phylum Bacillota; class Clostridia; order Oscillospirales; family Acutalibacteraceae; genus CAZUJI01. The sequence goes on along the minus strand of CAZUJI010000287.1, from coordinate 1,333 downwards.
TTGTTGTCAATTTTCATACCGTACATGGTTTGATTTTTAAAGGAGATTTGCTCAAAATACGAGTGTGTGCGGAAGGGCGAAACCTGAATGCCGTATTTAAAGCCGTCAATTAAAATCTCTCGAACGGTGAGGGAGGACAAATGCTCGCCCTTGACCCATAAGCCAATAAAGCCGTCGTGATTTTCGTCGGAGGATTTGATGGTAACGTTGCGAATGGCGCCGGTGTTGTTTACAAAATACACAAGGCCAACGGCACCGGGGTTGCCCTTACCTGCGTCGATGGTCAGGTTTTCAACGTAGTTGCTCATAGAGATATTGGAGCGCTCACCCAGCATAATATTGATAATTGCGCGCTCTTGACCGTACTCAAAGCCGGGGCAATTGTCCTTTAATTTAATAACGGTGCCCTCACGGCTTTGGCCCATAAAGCGAATGCAGCGGTTAAGCTCAAACCCGCCCGGGGAGAAATGGTACATCATATTGTGTAGCTCCCGCAGGGTGTAAGAAACCGTGTCCGACACCAGATAGGTTCCGTTGGGGAAGTAAATGGTGGGAACCTGGGTGTTGATTATGGGGTCAACGGCCAAAATACGGTCGGCCGTTCTGCGGTTGGAAACGTTCAAGCGGGTGTTGGGCGGCAGCTGGCTGAGGGTATCGTACACGTGCTGCATATCTTTTACCAATATGCGCATAAGGTCGTCTAATATCTGCTTTAATTTTTGGGTACAGTCTTCCTTACCCGTAGGGTCTAAGCAATAAGGCGGCTTGGTAACGTCAAGCACGGCTTTTGACTGCGGAGGAAAAACAACGTTCTCATAATACTTCATTTTCTACATCTCCTTAACAACATTTCTCTAAATCTCTTGGTTTTTATGTATGAGATATGTTTATAATACCATAGAATTGACAGGAATAAAAGTCTTTTTTAATAAAGTGGTTACTAAAAAAGCGATTTTGTTCTAAATAAAGCCGAAAAACACTCTTGCTCTTTTTTGCATAAAAAAGTATAATAAACGTGTATATTTATTGCTATCCAAGAGATTTAAGAGTATAGGAGGCTATATATGAACATTTTGGTTTGCGTAAAGCAGGTGCCCGGCTCTAACAACGTGGAGGTAGACCCGGTAACCGGGGTACTCAAGCGAGCGGGGGTACAAAGCAAAATAAACCCCTACGACCTGTACGCCATAGAGGTGGCGTTGACCCTGGCCGAAACCTACGGCGGTAAGGTAGAAAGTATTACCATGGGCCCGCCCCAGGCCAAGGCCGTAATTGAAGAAACCGTTTGTATGGGCGCCACCCGCGGCACCGTACTGACCGACCGCAAGTTTGC
>CAZUJI010000286.1:0-2506 GCA_964620235.1 uncultured Eubacteriales bacterium | reverse complement strand
AAAACGGCATTACCTTAGAGTATAACGAGAGTAAAACGGCGGTAAACGCCTTTGTAGATAAAAACCGTATTAAGCAGGTATTTATCAACGTGATTGACAACGCGGTAAAATACACCCAAAGCGGCGGTAAGGTAACTGTTTCCACCACCTTAGAGCAGGGGTGCATCCGCATTACCGTGCAAGACACGGGCGTGGGTATTAAAGCCAAAGATTTAGACCACGTAAAAGAAAAGTTTTATAAAGCCAACAACACCGTACGCGGCTCGGGCATTGGTCTGGCCGTGGCCGATGAAATTATCAAGCAACATAAGGGTCTTCTGTTTTTAGAGAGCACCGAGGGCGTAGGCACCTGCGTTACCATTGTGCTCAGCGTGCAAGAAAGCGGCGCAGAGGCAGACACAAAAGGAGAATAAGCAATGCAAAACAAATGTATATCGGTGGGCGGGCAGGCGCTCATTGAGGGCGTTATGATGAAAAGCCCCACCGCTATGGCAATGGCCGTGCGCGGCCCCGAGGGGAACCTTCAGGTAGAGGACATTGCCGAAAAGCACCTGCGGGATAAAATTAAATTTTTAGGCTGGCCCGTACTGCGCGGCTTGGTCAATTACATAGAGTCGATGATTTCGGGCTACAAGGCCCTTATGCGCTCGGCCGATTTGTCGGGTATGACCGATTTGGAGGAGGACACCCCCAAGGAGCAAAAGGACGAGAAAAAGAACTCGGTGCTGGTGGGCGTAATTATGACGGTGGCCTCGGTGCTGGGTGTGGCTTTGGCGCTGTTTTTGTTTATGTGGCTGCCCACCGCCGTGTTTAACGGCATCAACCACTTAGCAGGTGGCAATTTGTCGCTGTACCGCAGCCTGGTTGAGGGCGTGCTCAAGCTGGTGATTTTTATTGTGTATTTGGCACTTACCTCGCAAATGAAAGAAATTAAGCGCCTGTTTATGTACCACGGCGCCGAGCATAAAACCATTTTTTGCTTTGAGGCAGGCCTGCCCCTAACGGTGGAGAACGCCAAAAAAATGAAGCGCTTCCACCCCCGCTGCGGCACCTCGTTTTTGCTGATTATGATTGTGGTAAGCATGCTGGTAAATATGGCGCTGTACCTTATTTTTCCCGCGCTTACAAAGCTGTCGGTGGTTTGGGCGCTGGTTAAGGTGCTTATGATTCCGCTGATTTGCGGTTTGGGGTACGAGCTGCTGAAGCTTTGCGGCAAGTACAATAATATCGTTACAAGAATTATCTCGGCCCCCGGGCTATGGATTCAACGCATTACCACCAAAGAGCCCGAGGACGATATGTTAGAGGTGGCCATTACTGCTTTAAAGGCGGTTTTGCCCGAGTATAAAGAAGAGGTAGCGCAATTTTATGCAGCAGACGGAACTGAAGCTGCGCCTGCAGCAGATGCTGCAGACAGCAGGGAATAATTCCCCAAAGTTTGAGGCGTCCCAAATTGCCGAGTTTGCAAAGGGCGATGCCGACTTAGCCACCCAAATTGTCCACCGCCGCCTAAAGGGCGAGCCTTTACAGTATTTGCTGGGCGAGTGGGAGTTTTACGGCCTGCCTATGTACGTGGGGCCGGGGGTGCTCATTCCCCGTGCCGATACCGAGTGTTTGGTAGACGCCACTTTGCAATTTTTAAAAAATAAGCCCAACGCCCGCGTGGCCGACCTTTGCGCCGGCAGCGGCTGCATTGGCTTGGCCATACAAAAAAACGCTTCGGGCTGTGGGGTGGTTGCCGTAGAAAAATCTGCCGACGCCTTTGCCTACCTGCAAAAAAATATCGCCCGCTTGGGCAGTGGGGTACAAGCGGTGCAGGCCGATATTACCGCCGGCGGCTTTGGCGCGTACGATTTAATCGTCAGCAACCCGCCCTATATTTGCACCGAGGTTTTACAGCATTTGCAAGCCGAGGTGCAGCACGAGCCCCAAATGGCCTTAGACGGCGGCGCCGACGGCCTATATTTTTACCGCGCCATTCTAAAGCATTGGCTGCCCTGCCTGCAAAAGGGCGGCGCTTTAATGGTAGAGATTGGCTACGACCAAGCCGCCGCAGTCAGCGAGCTGTTCAAAAATGCGGGGCTCACAAGCGTGCAAGCACTGCAGGACTACGGCAAAAACGATAGAGTCATTGTTGGGACTTTGCTCTAAGGGCCAATTGCACTTTTTTGGGTTATAAATTATACTTTAAATACAGAATTTAACTTAACGGAGGATGAAATAATATGGCAAAAGAAATGACCAACGATAAAGCCAAAGCCTTAGAAACGGCCATCGGTTTTATTGAAAAGCAGTACGGCAAGGGTGCCGTTATGAAGTTGGGCGAAAAAACCTCTATGGCGGTGGACCATATTCCCACCGGTAGCTTGGCGCTGGATTTAGCGCTGGGTATCGGCGGTGTGCCCCGCGGCCGCATTGTAGAAATCTACGGCCCCGAATCCTCGGGTAAAACCACCGTTGCCCTGCACATTGCCGCCGAGGCGCAAAAGGCAGGCGGCGAGGTTGC
>CAZUJI010000285.1:0-2519 GCA_964620235.1 uncultured Eubacteriales bacterium | reverse complement strand
GGTATGCCCATTCAGGTTAATGCTATGTTTGAAAAGAAATACGCAAAATAATAATATGTTTTTTTTATGAAACTTTGGGCAGGCAGATTCAGCCGCGAGATTGACCAAAAAACCAACGATTTTAACAGCTCTATCTCCTTTGACAGCCGTATGTACAAAGAGGATATCGGGGGCTCTATGGCGCACACCAAAATGCTGTGTGCCACCGGGGTAATTACTCCCGAGGATGCCCAGCAGATTCTGAATGGATTAGAGGGAATTTTGGCCGATATTGAAAGCGGCGCGCTGCAAATTGATATGACGGCGGAGGATATTCACACCTTTGTTGAGGGGGAATTAACCGCCCGCATCGGTGATGCCGGTAAGCGTCTGCACACCGCCCGCAGCCGGAACGACCAGGTAGCCTTAGACGTTCGCCTGCACCTGCTGGCGCAGTGCGACGAGCTATCGGCCTTGCTGCGGGAGCTGTTGGCCGTTTTGGCCAACAAGGGCGAAGAGTATGCCGACGCCATTATGCCCGGCTACACCCATTTGCAACGGGCCCAGCCCATTACCTTTGGTCACCATTTGCTGGCCTATGCCCAAATGCTGCTGCGGGACTTAGACCGCCTGGCCGACTGCAAAAAGCGGATGAATATCTCTCCCTTGGGCAGCGGCGCCTTGGCAGGAACCACCTATCCCATTAACCGCCGCCACGTGGCCGACACGCTGGGTATGGCAGGGGTTTCGGCCAATAGCTTAGACGGTGTGTCCGACCGTGACTTTGTTATCGAGCTGCTAAGCGCCCTGTCGCTGGTGATGGTGCATCTCTCCCGCTTTGCAGAGGAGATTATCCTTTGGTGCTCCTTTGAGTTTAAATTTATCGAGCTGGACGACGCTTTTTCCACCGGCTCCTCCATTATGCCCCAAAAAAAGAACCCGGATATTGCCGAGCTGGTGCGGGGCAAATCGGGCCGTGTGTTTGGTGATTTAATGACCATGCTCACGGTAATGAAGGGGATTCCTCTGGCCTACAACAAAGATATGCAAGAGGATAAAGAGGCGGTGTTTGATGCGGTAGATACCGTAAAAATGTGCCTGACCGCCTTTACGCCTATGCTGGATACCATGACGGTCAACAAGGCCAATATGCGCAAGGCCGCCGCCGGTGGGTTTATCAACGCCACCGACTGCGCTGACTATTTGGTAGGCAAGGGCCTGCCCTTCAGAGATGCCTACAAGGCCACCGGCACCCTGGTTGCCCGTTGCATTGTCTTGGGCACCACCTTAGAGGAGCTGGCGTTAGACGAGTATAAGGCCGTGTGCGATTTGTTCGACACCGACGTGTACGCCGCCATTGCTTTAGAAAAATGCGTGGCCGACCGCAAAAGCGAGGGTGCACCCTCTCCCGAGCTGGTGCGAGCCGCCGCGCAAAACGTAAAAAACCAATTATAAGAGCAAAAACTGTGCAGACCTAAAAAATCTGCGCAGTTTTTTATTGCAAATTATGCTTTTTTATGCTATGTTTTAGGTGACGTTTATTTTGCAATAAAGGGGAGCCAACAGTGGAGCAAAAGGTACAAAACCCTCGAGAGGGGTTGTTTTTATACGAGTATTACGACGGCGAAATCCGCGCCTGTCGCGGCCAATTTGAGGTAAAAGAAATTCACTTAAACGGCGGCGTGGTTAAGGCTGCTTTGGTAGCGGGGGTGGCTACCCAACCCCAGTATCGTCGCAGGGGCTTGGTTAAGCAATTTTTGCAGGCTGCAACGGCACAAGCTCTGCAATGCGGGGCCTATTTGTCGGTGCTGCACCCCTTTGCTTACGAATTTTACCGCAAATACGGCTACGAGCGGGTGTGTGACCATAAAATCATCACCCTGCCTATGGGCGCCATACCCCAAGTGCCCTACTGCAACGCTTTCGTGCGGTGTGTGGCCAAAGAGCAAAACGCCCACCTTTGCCGGGTGTATAACACTATGGCCGCAGGGCGGAATTTAATGCCCCGCCGCAGCGAAAAATACGCCTTTGTAACCAAAGACGACCGCCGACGGGTGTATCTGTCTTATAACACCGAGGGTGTGGCCGACAGTTACATCATCTGTTCTGTAGAAAATCATTTAGAGGTAAACCGTATGGCAGGCGGCGTGCTGCACGTGCACGAGCTGGGCTTTACCACACCCGCCGCGTTAAATAAGGTGCTTGGGTTTATTCGCTTGTTTGAGGGTGAGAGCCCCACCGTGGTGCTGCACAACGTTGCTATGCTGCCCGAGGTAGAGCTGGCCCTGCGGCAGTACGACCAAATGGAAATGCGGCTGGTGCCTGACTGTATGGCCCGCATTAACCACGTGGCAGCGCTTTTAGAGCAACTGTCTTATGCCACAGAGCGGGGGAGCTTTACCCTGCGCACCACCGACCCCTACCCCTTGCAGGGGCAAGAAGCGCTTACCTGCGGCGCTTGGCAGGTGCAAATTGCAGACGTCCGCGCCACCGTAACCCCTTTGCCCCAAAACGCCGCCGTAGACGTAGAATTAGATACC
>CAZUJI010000284.1:0-2524 GCA_964620235.1 uncultured Eubacteriales bacterium | reverse complement strand
GGCTTCCACGGCCCCTCGCACCGCTACGTAAGCGACCGTTGCGCCGCCATTATGGGCAAAGACAAAAAAGACGTCCGTATGGTTACCTGCCACTTGGGCAACGGCTGCTCTATCACCGCTATAGAGGACGGCAAGGTGTTAGACACCAGCATGGGCTTTACCCCGTTAGACGGCTTTATGATGGGCACCCGTACCGGTACCATGGACCCCTCGGTTTTGACCTACATTGCCGAGCAAGAGAACATCACGCCCCACGAGATGAGCGAGCTGTGCAATAAAAAATCCGGCGTATTGGGCATCTCCGGCGTATCGAACGACAGCCGCGACGTAGAAGCCGCCGCCAAAGAGGGCAATGAGCGTGCCCAGTTGGCCATTGATATGCAGCAATACCAAATCACCAAGTTTGTTGGCTCTTACATTGCCGCTATGGGCGGTGTAGACGCCATCGTATTTACCGGCGGCATCGGCGAGAACAACCCCGGTCTGCGTAAATACGTTATGGAGCATTTGGGCTACGTCGGCGTTACCTGCGACGACGAGGCCAACAACGTTCGCGGTAAAGAGGCTTTGATTTCTACCGCCGATTCTAAAGTAAACGTATACGTTATCCCCACCAACGAAGAGCTGGTTATCGCACGGGATACCTTGGCTTTAATCTCTAAATAGGGTAGAGCAGAATGAAACAGTGTAGCATCCGGGTCGCAGGCGGAAGTGTTTCGCTGTCGGGCATTGTGCTGGGCAGCTGCTATTTCGGCACCGATATTCCGGCCGGGCAGGCAATGGAGTTAATGGACACCTACTATACAAGCGGCGGCCGCACCTTAGACACGGCGCGGCTGTATGCCGATTGGCTCCCCGGGGGCGAGTCGGCCTCCGAGCGGGTCATTGGCCAATGGCTGCAGCAAAGCGGTCTGCGGCGCCAAATTACGCTGGTTACCAAGGGTGGGCATCCCCCTCGGAGCGATATGTCCCGCACGCGGTTAGACCGCGACAGCCTCACTTGGGACCTACACAAAAGCTTGCAGGTGCTGGGCACCGATTATATCGACGTATATTTTCTCCACCGGGATGACGAAACCGTTCCGGTGGAGGGGATTATGGATACGCTGCACGAATTTGTGCAGCAGGGCCTTGTAAGGGCGATCGGCGCCTCTAACTGGCGCATAAGTCGCATTTTAAAGGCCAATGCCTACGCCGAAAGCGCGGGCAAAACCCCCTTTACCGTGTCCCAAATTCAGTGGAGCTTGGTGCACACCACACCCCAAATTGTGGGTGACCCTACGCTGGTATGTATGGACGACGAGCAGTACGGGCAATATACAAAGGCAGGTCTGCCGGTTATGGCATTCTCCTCCCAGGGCAAGGGCTTTTTCTCTAAATACCTTGCAGGGGGTAAAGCCGCCTTAAATGCCAAGGTGCTGCAGCGCTATTACAGCGACGTAAACCTCCGCCGTGCCCAACGGGTTGGCCAATTGGCTAAAGAGTTGGGGGTTTCTGCGGCGGCGGTAACTATGGCGTATATTACAAGCAACGCCCTGCCTGCGGTGGCCATTGCCGGCTGCAGCAGGGTAGAGCAGTTGCAAGACACCCTGCGGGATGCCGACCTACAGCTAACCCCGCAGCAGATAGATTATCTTTTAGGATAGGTGAAGCGTATGAACAGCACAGAGCTTAAGCAAGCCTTGGCAGGCGGCGCGTTTTTAGGCAGCTTTCAAACCCTGTACGGGGATGCCGTTGCCCCCATTGCCCGTTATACCGCCGCGGTAGAGCAGTTTGAGGCCTTGTTTGGCCACGGGCGGCAGGCGTTTTTATTCAGCGCCCCCGGCCGTACCGAGGTTGGCGGCAACCATACCGACCATCAGCACGGTTGCGTGCTGGCCGGTAGCGTAAACTTAGACGTTATTGCCGTAGCCTCCCCCAACGATGAAAATATCATCCGCATTAAGTCTGAGGGGTATCCTCAGGACGACGTGCGGGTGCAAGATACAAGCCCGGTCCCCGCCGAAGAGGGTAAGGCCATAGCCTTAATTCGCGGTATGAGCGCCTTAGTGCAGCAGGCCGGCTACAAGGTAGGCGGGTTTGACGCCTACACCACCTCTAACGTGCTTAAGGGCTCGGGGCTTTCCAGCTCGGCCGCCTTTGAGGTTTTGGTGGGTGTAATTTTAAATCATATGTACTGCGGCGGCAAGCTCACCGCGGTAGACATTGCCAAAATGGCCCAAAAGGCCGAAAATATCTATTTTGGCAAGCCCTGCGGCCTTATGGACCAAACCGCCAGCAGCGTGGGCGGCTTTACCGCTATAGATTTTGCCGACCCTGCCAACCCGATCATTGAAAAGGTAGAGTTTGATTTGGGCGCCGTAGACCATAGCCTTTGCGTGGTAAACACCGGCGGCAACCACGCCGATTTAACCCAGGACTATGCCGATATCACCGTAGAATGTCGCCAAGTGGCCGAGTATTTTGGCAAGGGCTACCTGCGTGAGGTGTCCGAGGCCGATTTATACGCCAACATTGCCCCCCT
>CAZUJI010000283.1:0-2558 GCA_964620235.1 uncultured Eubacteriales bacterium | reverse complement strand
CCGATGCTGATTAACGAGTCATAGTCAATCTCGGTGTCAATCAAAGAAGCAGGGATACAACCGCCGGAAGGACCACCGGTCTGTGCAGCCTTGAACTTCTTGCCGTTGGGAATACCGCCACCAATCTCTTCAACGATGGTGCGCAGGGTAGTACCCATAGGTACCTCTACCAAGCCGGTGTGGTTGATTTTACCGCCCAAAGCAAATACCTTCGTACCCTTAGAACGCTCGGTACCCATAGAGGTAAACCACTCAACGCCGTTTAAGATGATTTGCGGAATGTTGGCGTAGGTTTCTACGTTGTTTAATACCGAGGGCTTGCCAAACAGACCCTTTTCAGCCGGGAAGGGCGGACGGGGACGAGGCTCACCGCGATGGCCCTCAATCGAGGTCATCAAAGCAGTTTCTTCACCGCAAACAAAGGCGCCGGCGCCCAAACGAATGTCTAAGTTAAAGCAGAAGTCGGTACCAAAGATGTTGTTGCCCAGCAGGCCGTACTCTTTGGCTTGGTTAATGGCAATTTGTAAACGCTCAACGGCAATGGGATACTCGGCACGAACGTAAACGTAACCCTGGTTAGCGCCAATGGCGTAACCGGCAATGGCCATAGCTTCAATCAAAGCGTGGGGGTCACCCTCTAAGATAGAGCGGTCCATAAATGCGCCGGGGTCGCCTTCGTCGGCGTTACAGCAAACGTATTTTTGGTCGGCATCGGGCACCAAGTTGCGAGCCAGCTGCCATTTTTTACCGGTGGGGAAGCCCGCACCGCCACGGCCACGCAGGCCGGAGTCTAAAACAACCTGAATAACCTCGTCGGGGGTCATCTCGGTTAAACATTTTGCCAAAGCAGCATAACCGTCAAAGGCAATGTACTCGTCAATAACCTCGGGGTTGATAACGCCGCAGTTGCGCAGAGCAACACGCTTTTGCGATTTGTAGAAATCGGTTTCGTTGAGCGAACGAACGGTGTCTTCGTCAACAACGGTCTCATCAAACAGCAAGCGTTTTACGATACGACCCTTTAACAGGTGCTCGTCAACAATCTCTTTAACGTCTTTTACCTCAACGCGGCTGTAAAAGCTGCCTTCGGGGTAAACAATAACAACGGGGCCCAAAGCACACAAACCAAAACAACCGGTTTTAACAACCTTAACTTCGTCGGCCAAACCAACGGCGTTAATTTCGGCTTCAAAGGCTTCGATAATTTCTGTACTGTGCGAAGAGGTACAACCGGTACCGCCGCACACAAGAACCTGTGAACGATACATGTGTTTTCCTCCTTATTATTTAGCAACCGCGCCGATGGTGTATTTGGTAACCACACGGCCGTTGATTAAATGCTCTTCAACAATCTCGGCTACCTTATCGGGGGTCATTTTAACGTAAGTAACTTTTTCCTGGCCGGGGGCCTGAACTTCTACAACCGGCTCAAATTGGCAAACGCCAATGCAACCGGTTTGGGTAACGGTAACGTTCGAAAGGCCTTTTTTAGCAACGGCCTCAACAAACTCGTTTAAAACCGGGCGGGCGCCGGCGGCAATGCCGCAGGTAGCCATACCTACAACAACGCGGGTATCGTTGCTGTTGTCGCCGCGGGTATCCACAGAAGCTTTTACACGGTCGCGTATAGCTTTCAGCTCTTCAATGCTTTTCATTTCTAATCCTCCAATTTTATTGATGTATAGATGCAAGTAACTGCGCTAAGTTTTCTGAAATCCAAAGCGAAACCTCCGGCTCGTTAAAGGGGATATCCCTCAACACCTCGCGAAGCTCCCTTGTGTCAAACACAAACTGCTTACTGCCCAAAGAGCGGGTGTAAACAAAATCTAAGGCAGGGTTCATGTATACCAAGTCGTGCACCACACCCTCCATATCCCCAATGGGAACCAGATCAATGTGCGAGCGCTTAAACTCGGCCGCTATGGTGGTGCCTTTGCCCGGGGTGGACTGTATGGTACAGCTGCCACCGGCCATTTCGGCCGCCATCTTAAACAGCGGAATGCCCAAGCCTACCTTGCGGGTAGTGCGGGTGGTGTAAAACGGGTCGCTTACCGCAGCAACCTGCTCGGCGGTCATGCCCTTGCCGTTGTCGGTCAAAGCAATGTATAACCGGTCGGTTGCGGGGTCCTCCTCCACCGTAATTTCAATCAAGGTGGCCCCTGCGGTAATGGAGTTTTGCGTTAAATCCAAAATATTCAGCGAAAGCTCTTTCATTATTCGGCGTCAATATAGGGCTTGAGGATACCGTCGATATCCTTAGCGGTTAAACGGCCGTATACCTCTTCGTTAACGGTTAAAACCGGGGCAAGACCGCAAGCGCCGATGCAGCGGCAGGCCTCTAAAGAGAATTTGCCGTCGGGGGTGCATTCGTCGGCCTGGATGCCCAAAACCTCGGTAATGCGGTCGATAAGCTCTTGTGCGCCTTTAACGTAGCAGGCTGTACCCAGGCAAACCGAAATTTTGTACTTGCCTTTGGGGGACAGAGCAAACTGAGCATAGAAGGTGGCAATACCGTATACTTCTTCTACCGGTACGTCCATACCTTCGGCGATCATGGT
>CAZUJI010000282.1:0-2562 GCA_964620235.1 uncultured Eubacteriales bacterium | reverse complement strand
ATGACCAACACCTTAACAATCACCATCGTCAGCCACTTTGTTCTGTGGCCCATCCCGATTGTATTTGCTCTGTTGGTACATAACTCCTCCAGTAAGGTTGTACGTAAGGTCAGCCAAACCATGTCCTACATCCCGCACTTACTGTCCACCGTTGTTGTGGTATGTATTATCGAACTGATGGTTAACGTAGAAACCGGTTTGATCAACATCCTCCTCAAAACCTTAGGTTTGGACACCGTGTACTTTATGGGTGAGGCCAAGTATTGGCGTTGGATCTACTTCATCTCCACCACCTGGAAGAGCATGGGCTCCAGCGCGGTTATCTACATTGCCGCTTTGGCATCGGTAGACCCGCAGCTGATCGAGGCAGCCACAATTGACGGCGCCTCCAAAATCAAACGTATTTGGCATATCGACATTCCGGCCATTCTGCCCACCATCGTATTGTTGTTCATTATGAGTATGGGTAGTATGCTTAGCGTAGGTTACGAGTTCGTATTGTTACTGCAAAACGACCTTAACCTGAGCGTATCCGAAATTCTGTCTACCTACGTTTACAAAACCGGTTTGCAACAGTCGCAGTTCAGCTTTTCTACGGCGGTTACCTTGTTCAACAACGTTATTGGTTTACTATTGGTTGTTGCATCCAACTTTATCGCTAAAAAAGTTGGCGACATTGCACTATTCTAAAGAAAGAGGAGGAAAAATAAATGGCAACCATCAAACGCCGCACCGTTGGCGACTTTATTACCGATATTGTGATTATTGCGATCCTTCTCTTAATCAGTTTCATCTGTATTTACCCCATTTGGTTCGTTCTGATCGCTTCCGTGTCCGACCCCACCGCGATTGCCTTGGGTCAGGTTACCTTAGTTCCTAAGGGCTTTACTGTAGAAGCTTATCAGGCCGTTTGGAAAGAGAAACGCATTTGGATCGGTTACCGCAACTCCTTGATTTACCTGTTTGTAGGTACCTTCATCATGTTCGGTTTCACCCTGCCTGCTGCATATTCCCTTTCCAGAAAGAAACTGAAGGGTCGTCGTGTAATCAACTTCCTGTTCACCATCTCTATGTACATCAGCGGTGGTATGGTACCTACCTATCTGCTGCACGTTGACATAGGCTGGGTTGGCACTATGTGGTGCTTGCTCATCCCTGCGGGCTTAAACGTATACAATATGATCTTGGCCCGAAGCGCCTTCGAATCTATGCCCGAGGCATTGTACGAATCCGCTTCGCTGGACGGTTTAACAGACTTTGGTTACTTCCTGCGCTTTGCAATTCCGCTGTCTAAAGCTACTCTCGCCGTACTGTTCCTGTACACTGCTTTAAGCTGGTGGAATATGTATATGAACTTTATCATTTACAACATCTCCCCCGAGGAGCAATCCTTACAGGTTATTCTGCGTGAGATCACCAGCAAGCTGACCACCACTATGACCGAAAATATGACGGCCAGCGAAATCATCGAAGCAGAAAAAGAGAAGGAATTGATGAAGTACAGTACCGTTGTAGTTGCGGCTATCCCGTTCTGCTTACTGTACCCCTTCATTCAAAAGTACTTCAACAAGGGTGTTATGGTTGGTGCCGTTAAGGGCTAAACCATTTCCATAAAAAATTATTTACGGAGGAAAAAACATGAAAAAGTTTCTCAAAACAGCACTGTTGCTTCTTCTCGTGTTTGCTATGGCCTTTAGCGTAATGGCTTGTGGCGGCGGCGACGATGAAGACGTAGGCGGCGAAGTAGCCAACGTTACCTTCCCGCTGGAAGAGCCGGTAACCATCACTATGATGATCTCCGGTAACGAAGCCATTGACCATAAGGACCAGGTTGAAAACAACAGTGTTTACAAGCAATTGGTTGAAAAAACCAATGTAAAACTGGATTTCATCCACTTGGGTGACAGCGCCGCTGAAAAGCTGGCATTGTTAGTTCAGTCCAGAGACTACGGCGACGTATTGTACGGCGGCACCATCTTAACTTCCGGTGAAGCTTCTAAGTACATCGCTGCTAAGATGTTTAAAGACATCACCAAGTACGTTAACGCTGACGTAATGCCCGAGCTGACCAAGGATATGGCTGAGGATCCCGAGATCCGCAACATGATCACCGCTGCCGATGGTAAGATTTACACCCTGCCCAAGATCACCGGTTTGGAAGGCCACTATTTAGAGAGCCCCATCTGGATCAACAAGGCTTGGTTAGATAAGCTGGGCAAGAATATCCCCACCACCGACGACGAGCTGTACGACGTTTTGAAGGCTTTCAAAACCGGCGACCCCAACGGCAACGGTATTGCCGATGAGATCCCCTACATTGCTTGTACCGCTCACTCCTATATGCACTGCGAGGCCCTGTTGGGTATGTACGGCATTGCCACCAAAGACGGTACCAACGACGCTTTCGTACAGGTTGTAGACGGCAAGGTTATCTTTGCTCCCGCACAGCAAGGCTACAAAGACGGTATCAACTTCTTAGGCAAGCTCTACAAAGAGGATCTGCTGTGGAAAGAGGTATTTACCGCTAACACCAATACTCTGAACGCTAAATTGACGAGCCCC
>CAZUJI010000281.1:0-2582 GCA_964620235.1 uncultured Eubacteriales bacterium | reverse complement strand
AGGGTAGCCCAAAGCGGCGAAAATTATGCGTATATTTGCCCGAATCATTTGTACGAGGTTGTGCAGCCCATTTATAACTACGGCGTGCTAAGCGGGTATTTGGTTATGGGGCAGGTGGCGGCTGATTACCCCGAAAAGGAAGAGCAGCTGCTGCGCCACGCCGCAGGTGTTTTAAAGGATAAATTGTATGCGGCTAAACTGGTAAATGATTTAACCTTTATTCCTCCGGAAAAATTATCGTCTTACGTGGGGATTATGTCTATCTTGGCCGCCCATATTACCGAAAATCACTTGCTTTGCAGCCACAGCGTTGCAATGCCGGTGTTGGTAAAAGAATTTTTAGAGAGCAATTATAACACGGCGATTACTATAGACCGATTAAGCCAAAAATTTGATTGTAGCCATTCTACGGTGCAAAAAGGGTTTTATAACCAGTACGGCTGCTCGGTTATGCAGTATCTACAAAATATTCGTTTAAACAAGGCTAAAGATATGCTGCAAAAAAGCCGCTTAAGCATAGGGCAAATCGCCGCTGCCTGCGGGTACGAAGACCAAAATTATTTTTCGCGTATTTTTTCTAAAGCCGAGGGTTGCTCGCCCAAAGCGTACCGAGATAAATATGCCAAAACAAAAGTCCAAGGCGTTTAAGCACCTTGGACTTTTTTTAGATGTGGAATAATAACTCTGCATAGGTGGGGTAGGGCCAGTATTCGCTGGACATATTGGCCTCTAACTCATCAATTACGGCACGAATTTCCTGCATACCGGCCAGCACCGTGTCGCGGTAGTACTTGGCAACGTCATAGGTAGTGCCCTTAATGGTTTTTACGTTGTTCACGGCAATGTCAAGTACGTCTATTTTAACAGACAACTCGTCACCCAGGGTAGAAAGCTTTTTAATCAAGGCAATCTCCATATGGCAGGGCAGGTCGCTGCAAACGGCCTTTTTGGCCAACACAGCCGAAGACAGTTGCTCTGTATAATTGCCCACAGCCGATAAAATATCTTTTTTAACCATACCAATCAAGGTTAATGCCTCAATGTTAATGGTTTTGCTGTAGGTTTCTAAAGATATCTCGTACCGAGAGTGCAGCTCTGCTTCGGTAAAGATTTTGTGACGAATAAACAGGTCGATGTTCTTTTTGTCAATCAAGCAGGGAAGCGCATCTACCGTGGTTTTTAGGTTTAATAAACCGCGATTTTCGGCCTCTTTTTGCCATTCCTCAGAGTAGCCGTCGCCGTTAAAGATAATGCGCTTGTGGTCTTTAATAATCTTCTTAATTAAGGCGTTCAACTCGCTCTTAAAGTCCCTAGCATTTTCCAGCTGATCGGCAATCTGGCGTAATTCTTCAGCCACAATGGTATTTAAAACCGTATTTGTGTCCGAAATAGACAGCGAAGACCCCAGCATACGGAACTCAAACTTATTGCCGGTAAAGGCAAAAGGTGAGGTGCGGTTGCGGTCGGTGGTGTCTTTGGGGAAGTTGGGTAGCACGTGTACGCCGATTTCCATATTGATTTGCTCTTGCCCGGCGTAGGCTGTGCCACTCTCAATAGAATTTAAAATGGCGGTCAGCTCATCGCCCAAGAACATAGATACAATGGCGGGCGGCGCCTCGGCGGCACCTAAACGGTGATCGTTCCCGGCGCTGGCAACCGACATACGCAATAAGTCTTGGTATTCGTCCACCGCTTTAATTACAGCGGCCAAAAAGCATAAGAATTGAGCGTTTTCGTAGGGGGATTTACCCGGCTCTAACAGGTTAACGCCGTTGTCGGTAGAAATGGACCAGTTGTTGTGCTTGCCGCTACCGTTTACGCTGGCAAAGGGCTTTTCATGCAGTAAGCATACCAAACCGTGGCGCTCGGCGATTTTCTTCATAGTTTCCATCGTCAGCTGGTTGTGGTCGGCCGAAAGGTTAGAGGTGGTAAACACGGGGGCCAGCTCGTGTTGCGCAGGGGCAGCCTCGTTGTGCTTGGTTTTGGCATATACGCCCAACTTCCACAGTTCTTCGTCTAACTCGCGCATAAATGCAGCAATGCGGGGCTTAATGGCGCCAAAGTAGTGGTCTTCCATCTCTTGCCCTTTGGGGGGATTTGCGCCAAATAAAGTGCGGCCACAGAAGAATAAGTCGGGGCGCAGGTCGTACAGTTCCTTATCTACCAAAAAATACTCTTGCTCGGGGCCTACGGTGTTTACAATACGCTTGGCGGTAGTGTTGCCAAATAAGTGCAATACACGCAAGCCTTGCTCGCTAATGGTTTCCATAGAGCGCAGCAAGGGAGTCTTTTTATCTAATGCTTCGCCACCGTAGGAACAGAACACGGTGGGAATACATAAGGTTTTGTCTTTAATAAAAGCGTACGAGGTCGGGTCCCAAGCGGTGTAGCCGCGGGCCTCAAAGGTGGTACGTAAGCCGCCTGAGGGGAAGCTGGAGGCATCGGGCTCGCCTTTAATCAACTCTTTACCCGAAAACTCCATAATTACGCTACCGTCTTTTTGCGGCGACAAAAAGCTATCGTGCTTTTCAGCGGTGATGCCGGTCATAGGTTGGAACCAGTGGGTAAAGTGAGTAGCGCCC
>CAZUJI010000280.1:1381-2584 GCA_964620235.1 uncultured Eubacteriales bacterium | reverse complement strand
GAAATAAAGCCGCGCTTGGTGCCTAAGCGTTTGCGCTGTGCGGGAATTACCTTAGCGTGCTCTGCGTTTAACTCCGGAATAATCATAGGTACGTCGGGAGTAAAGCGGTGGGCGCTGTTGTTAGATACGACGGGGCATTCTAACTTAGCGTAGGCCTCTTCTAAAGCACGAATTTCGTCCTTTTTCATATCTACTGCGCAAAAAACAAAATCCACACTGCCGGCAATGGCTTCCATATCCTTTACGGCATCCATAACCACCATATCCTTTACAGCGGCAGGGACCTCGGTTTTCATAGCCCAGCGGGTGGCAACTAAATCACCGTATTTTTTGCCGGCCGAGCGAGCGCTGGCGGCCAAAACCTTTATTTTAAACCAAGGGTGGTCAGCCAATAAAGTAATGAAACGTTGACCGACCATACCGGTTGCACCAATAATACCAACATTGTAAGTTTTCATTTTAAAGACCCTTTCAATCAAAAAATTGTTGAACTTATTTCATTTATGCAATATAATAACAATTGCATCTATTAGATTATTATATCTTTATAGAAAATATTTGTCAAACATATTTTATGCATAAAAGGCTTGTAAGGTGATATTTTGGAACTTTTAATGAAAAAACAAGATTTTTTTTACGATTTGCCGGAAAATTTAATAGCACAATTCCCCATAGAGCCGCGCACCGCATCACGCTTGCTGGTGCTTGACCGCCAAACGGGGGAGGTTAGACACCAAAAATTTACCGATTTACCCCAATATTTACGCCCCGGGGATTGTTTAATATTAAATAATACCCGTGTTTTGCCTGCCAGAATGTACGGTACCCGTATAGATACCGGCGCTGTGGTTGAGTTTGTGCTTTTAAAGCGCTTGCAAGGTGATGCTTGGGAGTGTATTGCAGGACCGGGCAAAAAGGCTAAGGTTGGGCACCGGTTTGATTTTTCTTGTGGCCTTACCGCTGAGGTTGTTGAGGTAAAAGAGGATGGCAACCGCGTGCTTGCATTTAAATATCAAGGCAATTTTTACGAACTCTTAGACCGAGTGGGTCAAATGCCGTTGCCACATTATATTAAAGAAAAATTAGAGGATTCAGAGCGGTATCAAACGGTATATTCTAAAGAATTAGGCTCTGCGGCCGCGCCCACCGCCGGCTTGCACTTTACAACCGAGATGCTGGAGGAATTAAAAACGCAGGGAGTAA
>CAZUJI010000280.1:0-1371 GCA_964620235.1 uncultured Eubacteriales bacterium | reverse complement strand
CACAAAATGCACACCGAGCATTATCATATTCCTGCCGAAACGGCTGAGTTGATTCAAAAAACCAAGGCCAACGGCGGTAGAATAATTTGTGTTGGCACTACCTCTTGCCGCACGGTAGAGAGCGCCGCAAAGGACGGCGGTATTCGCGAGTGCAGCGGTGACACGAGCATTTTTATCTATCCGGGCTATTCCTTTGGTTGTATGGATGGTTTAATTACCAATTTTCACCTGCCGGAGAGTACTTTAATTATGCTTGTGAGCGCCTTTGCAGGTTATAAAAACACAATGAACGCCTACAAGCAAGCGGTGGACGAAAAATATCGCTTTTTTAGTTTTGGCGATGCAATGTTAATTATTTAATACGATTCTATCTTGTATAGAGCGACACATTTTGATATAATATTTTAGATATTAATAAAAAGGAACGATTTTATGAGTTATGCAGAAAAATTAAGGAACGTTGCCATTATTGCCCACGTAGACCACGGCAAAACCACCTTGGTTGACCAAATGCTGCGGCAAAGCGGTACCTTTCGCCAAAACGAGCAGGTGGCAGAGCGTGTTATGGACTCTAACGATTTAGAGCGCGAGCGTGGCATTACCATTCTTTCTAAAAATACCAGCGTACAGTTCGGCGATTACAGAATCAATATTGTAGACACCCCCGGCCACGCCGATTTTGGCGGCGAGGTAGAGCGCATTTTAACTATGGTTGACGGCGTTTTGCTTTTGGTAGACGCCTTTGAAGGCTGTATGCCGCAAACCCGTTTTGTATTAAAAAAAGCGCTGAATTTAGGCAAAAAGCCCATTGTTGTGGTTAATAAAATCGACCGTCCTACTGCGCGCCCCGAGGAGGTAATTGACGAGGTTTTAGACCTATTTATTGAACTGGGCGCCGATGACGATCAATTAGAATTCCCTGTAATTTACGCCTCGGGCCGCGACGGCTATGCTTCTACCACTACAGACGAGATGGGAACGGATTTAAAGCCCTTGTTTGAGGCCATCGTCAAAGAAATTCCGCATCCCAAGGGTGACCCCATGGCGCCACTGCAAATTTTATTCTCTAATATTGATTACGACGAGTATATCGGCCGCATAGGCGTTGGGCGTGTAGAGCGTGGTACCGTTAAAACCGGTCAAATGGTTTCGGTCTGCCACGCAGACGACACCCATACCAATGCCAAAATCGGTAAATTATATTTATTTGAAGGCTTAAAACGCACCGAGGTAGAGTCGGCCCAGTTTGGTGATTTAGTATCCGTCTCGGGCCTTACCGAGTTGAATATCGGTGAAACGGCCTGTGACCCTGAGCATATTGAGCCGCTACCCTTTGTAAAAATTGATGAACCCACCTTATCTATGAACTTT
>CAZUJI010000279.1:0-2586 GCA_964620235.1 uncultured Eubacteriales bacterium | reverse complement strand
ACACCTTTTTCGTCCATAGCATCAATGCTGATTAAATGATTGCCTACTTCGTCAGAAGGGTAAGAAAGCATTAAAACAATTTTTTTAGCGCCCTTAGCAATACCGCGCAAGCATATGGCAAAGCGGTTACGGCTTAAAATAGGGAAGATAACGCCAACTGTATCGCCGCCGAATTTCGCCTTAACGTCTTGGGCGATGTGCTCAACGGATGCATAGTTGCCTTGTGCGCGAGCTACCACAGCCTCGGTCATAGCAACAATATCTTTGTCGTGAAATGCAACGCCTTCTTCGGCCGCAGCCTCTAATACAGAATTTGCTACAATCTCAACTATATCGTCGCCCTGACGGATAATAGGTGCTCTTACACCGCGGGAAATTGTGCCAAACATACGGCTCATAAAAAACAACTCCTAAAAAAGAATACGGCTTTCCCAAACCAATTTCATATTATATCACTATATGGTTTTCATTTCAATCATTTTTTTACTTATAATCATATTTTTTTACAAAAATTTAAATATATCCACGCTGTTTTTTCAAATTTAAATTATTGCATTTACATAGTAAAATAAATCTGTTATAATATTAAAAAATTTGATTTATTTTGCGTATGCAAAGGATGTGAGCAACTTGTTTGAAGAGTTGATTAAATGCGGTGCCGGAGAAATAAGGCCGGACTATGTTTTAAAAAATGCAAATATTTTCAATGTTTTTAGCGGAAAAATAATTACCGGTGACATTGCCGTAAAAGACGGATATATTGCAGGCATCGGCACCTATTCAGCTGACAATGAAATTGATTTAACCGGTAAATACGTCACTCCCGGCTTTATTGACGCCCACGTGCATATCGAATCTTCTATGGTGGTGCCACGTACCTATTGCGCGCATGCCGTCGCTAAGGGTACAACCACCTTTATTACCGACCCTCATGAGATTGCCAACGTCCGCGGATTAGACGGTATTCGTTTTATGTTAGATTCTACCGAAGATATACAAGGTAATTACTTTGTGCAATTGCCTTCTTGCGTGCCCTGCACGTCGTTTGAGCATGCCTTTGGCGCACTTTCTGCCGAGGATTTATTGCAGCTGGCCCAACACCCCAGAGTTACCGGCCTTGGCGAGGTGATGGATTATGTTGCGGTTTTATCGGGTCAAAAGGGTATGATGGATAAAATCGACGCCTTTAAAAATCGCACAATAGACGGTCACGCGCCGTTAATGACCGGTAACACTTTACAAGGCTACGTTTGCTCCGGCGTACAAACCGATCACGAATCCACCTCTTATGAAGAAGCCTTAGAAAAAATACAATGCGGTATTGCAGTTTTGGTGCGGCAGGGTAGCTCCTGCAAAAATTTAGAACCGATTATTCGCGGTGTAATTAAAAATAATGTCGACACCACATTTATGGCCTTTTGCACCGATGACAAGCATTTTGCCGACATTAAAAAACACGGCACGATTTTAGAAAACGTACGCCGCGCCGTTAAGCTGGGTCTAAGCCCCATGCAGGCCGTTCAAATGGCTACTATTAACCCTGCAAGAATATATAAATTAAATCGCATTGGCGCCGTTGCAGCAGGTTATAAAGCGGATTTGCTTGTGTTTGACGATATAAAATCCTTTGAATTAAATCGAGTATTCTGTGGCGGTAGATTGGCAGAAAATCCGGATGATTTTGAAAACTATCCCGTACCGGAGTTTATTCAAAACACGGTGCAAATTGCTCCCGTTAAAATTGAGGATTTTGCTTTGGCGCAGCGCGAAGAATATCCGGTTATTACAATTGTACCCGGTGACGTTACCACTAAAAAACACGTATATTCTTTTAACAGTATCCGTAAAATGTTAGAAAACAAAGAGGTATGCAAAATTGCGGTTATCGAACGGCATCACGCCACAGGCAATATGGCCACCGGCATTTTATGCGGTTATGGGCTGCGTCACGGCGCCGTAGCATCGACCGTTGGGCACGACTCGCACAATATTATAGTTGCCGGCGTGAACGACAATGATATGTTGCTGGCCGTACAAGAATTAGAACGCATTGGCGGCGGTTATGTTATTGTAAAAAATGGGGAAGTGGTGACCAATTTACCCCTGCGTGTTGGCGGTTTAATGTCTATAGAGGCACCGGATGTATTTGAACAGAAATTAAAATTAGCTATAAAAAATGCCTACTCTATGGGTGTTAACAAAAACATTGACCCATTTATAACCCTTTCGTTTATGGCTTTACCGGTTATTCCTTACGTTCGCATTACAGATATGGGTATATTTGATGTAGATAAATTCCAATTTATTGATTAAGCCCTAGAAGGGCTTTTTACCAGCTCAGCCCCTAAAAGGGGCCACCGAACCTTATTATCGCATCAATCGCACTGCCACCCGTAAACGGGTTACTGTGCAGTCCTCTGCTTGGCTCCCTCTGACGAGGGAGCTGTCCGAGCAATAGCGAGGACTGAGGGAGAGATAACAAAAACTACCCCTCCGGCATTTGCTTCGCAAATGACACCTCCTCTGACAAGGGGAGGCAAGAGATGGCTCCGCTCTTTTATCTTCCCCCGGTAGAACCGGGGGTTT
>CAZUJI010000278.1:0-2614 GCA_964620235.1 uncultured Eubacteriales bacterium | reverse complement strand
GGGCTCGTCGGCCAATAAAATCTCGGTGTCGTTCACCAAAGCGCGGGCAATGGCCACCGGCTGCATTTTCCGACCCGGCATTTGGATGGGGCGCTTGTGCAGCTGGTCGCCCAGACCCACCTTTTCCAACGCCTCCTTGGCGCGGCGGCGACGCTCGGCCTTAGAAACGCCCGAGATGGTCAGCGCCAGCTCCACGTTGGCCAGCACCGACTGGTGGGGAATTAAATTGTAGCTTTGAAAAATAAAGCCAACCGAGTGGTTGCGGTAGGCGTCCCAGTCGCGGTCTTTATATTGCTTGGTAGAAACACCGTTGATAATCAGGTCGCCGTCGGAATAATGGTCCAACCCCCCGATAATATTTAAAAGGGTGGTTTTACCGCAGCCCGAGTGGCCCAATATAGCAACAAACTCGTTATCGCGAAAGGCTAACGAAACGCCCTTTAACGCCTCTACGGTGCTGTTGCCGGCCACATATTCTTTATGGATATTACGCAACTCTAACATAGCAGTTCTTCTTTCGTTTAGCATAATACGGTAATCATACCATATTTTTCACATAATTTCTATAAACCATTCGTGAATTTTTTGTAACAAGGCGGTTTTTAAGAGCCGTTACCAAAAAACTCAGCCGCAAACGCAAAAAATTCACAAATTGTCTTTTTTTTTACATTCTTTTATGGTAGAATATATAGGTATTTACTTTTTTTGACATATAAAGGAGCGCGTTATGGGATTACTGAAAAAATTATTCGGCAACTACAGCGAAAAGGAATGTAAGCGGCTCTTGCCCATGCAAAACGCTGTGCTTGCCTTAGAAGAAAAATACAAGGCTATGCCCGACAGCGAGCTGGCCGATATGACCGAGGAATTTCGCCAACAGTTAAAAAGCGGCGCCTCGTTAGATTCGATTTTGCCCGATGCCTTTGCCGTCTGCCGTGAGGCCAGCGACCGCATTTTGGGTATGCGCCACTTCCCCGTACAAATTTTGGGCGGTATTATTTTGCACCAGGGCCGCATCAGCGAAATGCGCACCGGTGAGGGTAAAACTCTGGTGGCCACCCTGCCCGCCTATTTAAACGCCTTAAACGGTAAGGGTGTGCACATTGTTACGGTCAACGATTACTTGGCCCGCACCCAAAGCGAGTGGATGGGCAAGGTTTACCGCTTTTTGGGCTTAAGCGTTGGCTTAGTGGTTCCGGGTATGACCAAAGAAGAAAAGCGGGCCGCCTACGCCGCCGATATTACCTACTGCACCAATAACGAGTTAGGCTTTGACTATCTGCGGGACAATATGGTGATTCACGCTGAGGACCGGGTGCAACGGGGCCACGCCTTCGCCATTGTAGACGAGGTGGACTCTATTTTAATTGACGAGGCCCGTACCCCCTTAATTATTTCGGGGCAAGGGGACCGCTCCAGCGACTTGTATCTGCGGGCCAACCGTTTTGCCCGCGGTTTAAAAATGAACAAGGTCCGCGAGACCGACAGCAAGCAGTCGGACGAGGACCAACAGTTTGACGGTGACTACGTAGTAGACGAAAAGGCCAAAACCTGCGTGCTTACCCCCCAAGGCGTTAAAAAGGCCGAAGAGGCTTTTGGAATTGAAAACCTAAACGACGTAGAAAACATTACCATTGCCCACCACATCAACCAGGCCATTCGTGCCTACGGCATTATGAAGCGTGACGTAGACTACGTTGTAAAAGACGGCGAGGTTATTATTGTTGACGAGTTTACCGGCCGTTTGATGGTAGGCCGCCGTTATAACGAGGGTCTGCACCAGGCCATTGAGGCCAAGGAGGGGGTTAAGGTTGCCCACGAGAGCAAAACCTTAGCCACCATCACCTTCCAAAATTTCTTCCGTTTGTACGACAAATTATCGGGTATGACGGGTACCGCCACCACCGAGGAGTTAGAGTTCCGCGAGATTTATAAGTTAGACGTTATTGAGGTGCCCACCAACAAACCTATGATTCGTGAGGATCACCCCGATATTATCTATAAAACCGAGCGCGCCAAGTTTAACGCCGTAATTGAGAATATTATCGCCTGCCACCAAAAGGGGCAGCCGGTGCTGATTGGTACCATTTCTATTGAAAAATCCGAGCTACTGAGCAGTATGCTTAAAAAGCGGGGCATTGCCCACCACGTGTTAAACGCCAAGCACCATGAAAAAGAGGCCGAAATCGTTGCCCAAGCCGGTAAATTCGGCGCCGTTACCATTGCCACCAATATGGCCGGCCGCGGTACCGACATTATGCTGGGCGGTAACTCGGAATTTTTGGCCAAGGCCGAGCTGCGCCACCAGGGCTACACCGAGGAGGTTATCGGCGAGGCTGCCGGCTACAGCCGCACCACCGACCCGCTGATTTTAGAAGCGCGGGAGAAGTTTGTGCAGCTGAACCGCAGATTTAAAGAAGAAATTGCCCCCGAGGCCGACAAGGTTCGCGCCGTCGGCGGTTTGTTTATCATTGGCACCGAGCGGCACGAGTCCCGCCGCATTGATAACCAGCTGCGCGGTCGTGCCGGCCGACAGGGCGACCCGGGCGAAAGCCGTTTTTACATCTCCTTAGAGGACGATTTGATGCGTCTGTTTGGCGGCGAGCGCATTTAC
>CAZUJI010000277.1:0-2623 GCA_964620235.1 uncultured Eubacteriales bacterium | reverse complement strand
AGTTCGTGCTAAAATATTCAATGAGGCATTGTATCTTAATTCGTTTATTTGGTTACTCTACGAAAAACGCTGTGTGCATTTGGCACCGGCGTTTTTTTGCACCGCACACTGCTTCTGTTCTTTCCTTTGTTGTACCGATTATATCGGTAGTAATCAAGTAAAATCGGTAATATAGTCGTGATTGTTACCGATTGTAATTGTGTAAAATATGAAGCGGAAAGGTGGAGTGACCATGAATGCAGATTTTGTCAGAAACCGTATTTCTCAACTTCGTATTAAAAAGGGTGTTTCCGAATATAGAATGAGCAGCGACCTAGGACATAGCAAAAGCTATATTCAGAGCATATCCAGAGGTAAGGCGTTGCCCTCATTCTCAGAATTTCTTTACATCTGTGAATATCTAGGTGTCACTCCTGCTGAGTTTTTCGATCCGAACCTCGAAGATCCGCAGGCGATTTGCAGACTTAAGCACTTTGCGCAAAAACTCTCTCCTGAAGATCTAAACGCTCTTATTAACATGGCAGAACGACTTGCTGCCAAATGATTGCCCCCAAAGAACTGCGATCTGGATACAAAGGAGGTTATGGAATACCTAATTCCATTAGACATAGTTGGTATGTAATGTAACTTCTGTTCCAACGCCAAATTCGTGGATATACTGTATTCTAGAACGAAAAGATAGTTCTGGGAGGAGGGTTTCCATGGATTCAAAACCGATTGGGCGCAGGATAAAACTTGCCCGTGAAGCAAAGAAACTCACCCAGGAGCAACTCGCAGAGATGGTTGACCTTAGTCCGATGCATGTCAGCGTTTTGGAGCGAGGGCAAAAGCCTCCTAAACTTGAAACTTTGATTAAGCTGGCAAATATTCTTGATGTTTCCGGTGATTACTTGCTGCAAGATGTAATCGCCTACTCAAAGACTGTTCCCTCTACGGAGGTTACGCTTCTAATTAGCTCCCTGCCGGAAAATGAGCAGAACCGTATCCTCCGATCTGTCCGTGCCTATGTCGAGGCATACGCCAACGAAACAAACTAACATTAACAGGTAGTCGCATCAGCGATTACCTGTTATTTTATTTTCCGACAACATTCTCACGACTTCGACATAAAATATTTTATATTCTAATTCTATCAGAGTTATGCTATAGTTTCAATAGACATATCTGACACAATTACAACTCTTTAATGCGAAAGGAAAATGCCGTAATGACCAGGGATACATTGTTCAGCCAAGCTAGTGATCCTATGCAAATTATAAACGAGGTAAAAGGAGTGCTTGCAGCAGTCAGCCCTCATTTTTTAGCTGAAGATGAAAAATTCAAAAATGCAGCTCGGAATCTCATTAAATCCACCAGCATAATTCAGCCCTCTGCCGGAGAATACTTATGTGCGCTGGAAGAACTCCACGGATACCAAATGCTTTATATTGGATGGCAAGGATTTCAGTATAACCTGGACTGTTTTAATTCCCCCGTTAATGCTTTATTGCTCCAAGGAGATTTTGAAACGCTGCACCGGGAGCGTAGGCTTCATACACTTACAAGCACCCATCGTGCAAATCTGACGATAAGCTCCTTTCATACTGGCCTAAAGGAGCATGGACTATTGGATCTCACTGACGATGTAAATAGTTACTATGCCACGATTGAAACCGAAGGATATAAAATTGCCCATTATCTTGGGTTCTTATTTGCGGATCATTTTCTCCCGCTCGTCGTTCCGGGATACACCTCAGATAGCGTCCTTACAAACACATACACAATGCTTCTTTCCAGATCGATGGGCTTCAGTCTGTTCGCACTTGAAAGAGA
Organism: uncultured Eubacteriales bacterium; assembly: GCA_964620235.1. Classification (GTDB taxonomy): domain Bacteria; phylum Bacillota; class Clostridia; order Oscillospirales; family Acutalibacteraceae; genus CAZUJI01. The sequence goes on along the minus strand of CAZUJI010000277.1, from coordinate 811 downwards.
AATCAATCGTCTTTTTTCCCGGAGGATAAACGATGAAAAACAGTATTGAATCGACGAAGAGAATGTGCTATCCAGACAATCTACTGGCGGCTATCATTGACACCACAAAACTTGATCCCCTAGATTCATTCTCAAGAGAACAGCAGGCTGGCTTAAATTACGCGCTCTTTACGCTTGAAGATCGTGAACGAGAAGTTTTGCGAATGCGGTATGAAGAAGGTCTTACCATCAGCGAAATCGCTGCCGAGTTCTCTGTTTCCCAAGGTCGAATCCGTCAAATCGAAAGTAAGGCGCTTGTCCGACTTCGTTATCCATATCGGTGGAACTACATAAAGTTGGGTATAGCAGGTTTTCTGCAATTCAAAGCAAGAACCGAATATAATCGAGGTTACAGTGAAGGTCATCGTGCAGGCTATGCAGATGGATTTGAAGATGGCAAGAGAGGAGCAACAAGGGAACTTGGCCCCGATCACATTCTGAATCAGCCATTGGAGCAGCTTAATCTTTCCGTTCGCCCGCACAACTGTCTGGTAAGTAAGCATTGTAAAACCATTGGTGATGTTGTCCGTCTGTCTGAAGATCAAATTCGTGTGATCCGTAACTTTGGCAGAAAAAGTGCAGCGGAAGTAGCCCAAAAACTAAAAGAAATTGGCATAGTAAATTCTGACTGGGATACTTACCTTACCTAATACATAAAAGCAGCACCATGGTTTACACCATAGTGCTGCTTTTTCTTTGCTTATTCGCGTTTCTTTCCGACCATATAAAGTCTATAAATGCACAAAAAAATCCCGGCATTGCTGCCGGGATC
>CAZUJI010000276.1:0-2626 GCA_964620235.1 uncultured Eubacteriales bacterium | reverse complement strand
TGCTTAGCCGTTTTTACAACCTAAACGGGGGCGCCATTACCCTGCAGGGCAAGGACGGCGAAAATTACGATATTTCTAAGGTTACGCTTCGCTCCCTGCGGGGCAAGATGGGGGTAATGCTGCAGGATAGCTTTATCTTCAGCGGCAGTATTATGGAGAATATCCGTTACGGCCGATTAGACGCCACCGACGAAGAATGTATCGCGGCGGCCAAGGCGGTGCACGCCCACGAGTTTATCAGCCAAATGCCTCGCGGCTACAACGCCGTGGTCAACGAGCGGGGCGGCGGCCTTTCGGGCGGCCAAAAGCAGCTGATTGCCTTTGCCAGAACCCTGCTTTCCGACCCGGAGATTTTAATTTTAGACGAAGCCACCTCTTCTATTGACACCAAAACCGAAAAGCAGCTGCAGTCGGCTATAGACAGGGTGTTAAAAGAGCGTACCAGCTTTATCGTTGCCCACCGATTGTCCACCATTCGCAATTGCGACCGTATCTTCTATATTGGCGAAAAATCTATTTTAGAGGCCGGCTCTCACGAGGAGCTGATGGCTCTAAAGGGCAGGTATTATAAGCTGTACACCTCACAATTAAATAAAGAATAAGCAATGCGAAACCGCCTCAGAGTTCCCTCTGAGGCGGTTTCTTGTAAACTGGAGAAATATCGTTATTGTTCTTTGGATTGGTTGCAGCCGCAGCTACAGCAGCCACAACCATTTTCATTTTGCTTGGCGGAGCAACCACCGGGGCAGCCAATGCATTTTTGCCCCCGCTTTTTGGCCCGAATCACGTACCAGGCCGCCAAGCCGATAATCACTGCCACAACGGCAATAATAATATAATTTTCCATAACGGGCAAACTCCTAAATTAGGCTTTTAAAGCATATTCGGCCTTTAACTTTTTGTTGGTGTTGCTAATTAAGAACGCAATAATAATCACAAAGCCAACGATGGCAGCCAAGCCGGCCAAGGCAGCGGTTACGTTTAACTGTGCCGGTGCGGTAATTAAGGTGCCAACGGTGTATACAAAGTAGGCGATGGTGTAACCTACACCCAGCTGCAAGCTAATGCCGCCCCACAACCATTTTGCACTCTTCATTTCGGCGTTCATAGCGCCAATGGCAGCAAAGCAAGGCGGGGTGTACAGATTAAACATTAAGTAAGCCAAGGCGGCAACCTTGGTGATAGCCATAATGCCCGCAACCTCGGCGCCTGCGCCCTCTAACATAGCCAGCTCTTCGGTGTCAATTAAATTCTCTAACCCAACAAAGCAAACGGCTAAGGTGCCAACCACGTTCTCTTTGGCAATAAACCCGGTAACGGCGGCGGCAGCCAGCTGCCAGCTAAGCACGCCTACAATGGGTACCAGCAGGTAAGCAAAGGGCCCTGCGATCGAGGCCAAAATAGAGCTGTCAGCCGTTTCTGCCACCGCAAAGCTCCAGGTAAAGCTTTGCATCAACTGTACGGCAGTGTTGCACAGTAAAATAATGGTGGCGGCCTTTACTATGTACGACCAACCGCGGTCACACATAGATTTAAAGGCTCTCCACAAAGAGGGAGCTTTGTACTCGGGCAGCTCCATAATAAAGAAGGATTTTCTTGCCTTGTGGCCGGCAATTTTGTTGACCAGCAAAGCGCCTAAAAAGATCAGCACAATGCCTGATAGATACATCACGGTGCTTACCCAACCGGCATTTTCAAAAAAGGCGCCGGCAAATAAAGAGATTACGGGAATTTTAGCGCCACAGGGCATAAAGGGCGCCAGCATAGCGGTGGCGCGGCGCTCACGCTCGTTGCGAATGGTGCGGCTGGCCATAATACCCGGCACGGCGCATCCAACCGTAATTACAAAGGGGATAACCGATTTGCCCGACAGACCTACCTTTTTAAAGATGGGGTCTAACACCACGGCAACCCGGGCCATATAGCCGCAATCCTCTAAAATCGCAATTAAGAAGTACATAATCATAACCAGCGGTAAAAAGCCGATAACGGCAATCACACCGCCGATTACACCGTCTACCAACAGGGCCGAAAGCAGGGGAGAGGCGTTCTCTAACAGGCCGCCAACCCACCCCTGGAAGGACTCTAACCAAGCCACCAGCGTGTCGGCAATAAAGGGGCCAACCCAGGCCTGCGAGATTTGGAATACCAACCACATAACCACCGCAAAAATGGGAATGCCCAACCACTTGTTGGTAAGTACAGCGTCAATTTTATCGTCTATGTTCCGTTCCTTGGTGAGAACCTTGCGGGTCTCCACCTTGGCAACCAGCTTGTTTACAAAGGCAAAGCGGGCGCGGTCGGCAGCAACAACGGCAGCCTTATCGGTTAAATCAATGTTGCCTTGGGCGTAGGGTGCGTCTTGGCTCTTGCCCTTGGCAGCCACGGCAGCCTCTACCACCTTGGCCAAATCGGTATGCCCTGCCGAGGTAGATACCGTTTCTACCACCGGGCAGTTTAAAGCGGCCGAAAGGGCGGCAACGTCAATCGTCGTCTCTTTTTTTGCGTTGATATCGCTCTTATTCAGGGCTACGACCACCGGCACACCCAACTCCAACAACTGGGTGGTGAAAAACAGGCTGCGGCTTAAATTGGTGGCGTCTACAATGTTAACGATGGCATCGGG
>CAZUJI010000275.1:0-2634 GCA_964620235.1 uncultured Eubacteriales bacterium | reverse complement strand
AAGCTCTTTTGAACCACGCGACGGTTCGCTGCGTTTTCGTTATACAAAAAGACCGCCATCGCCCTTTGGGGCTTTGACGGTCTGATTTAAACAACGCAATTTATTGCACAACCGAGAGAACATTGCCGGTGGAATCTAAGGTTAGGGTGACGGTGTCGCCCACCGCAACAAAGGGTAAGATATCCCCTGCCGAAATGGCGGCCTTGTACACCTGCCCGCCGATTTGCATATAGTACACAGAGTTGCCCCCTACCACGGCGGTAGAAAGCGCTTCTACCTGACCGGTTAAGGTTTGGGTATCTACCTCGGGCACTGTTCCCTCTTCGATTAAGCCGGCGTTTGACAGCAAACGCAGATACTCGGCACGGGCACCCTCAATGGTATCGCCCACGCCTACGATTTGGTAATTGGCCACCGAAACAAAGGAGTAGGCCTTTACCAAGCCTGCGTTATCCTTTAAGCTGATAAAATACGAGGGCGTGTCGTTTACGTTGAGCAATATGGGGAAGGTGGCAATATACCGTTTTTCTTGCACAACGCCCTGGGCCGACTCCATTGCCGAATACTCCTCGGCGCCGTTGATGGTGTAGGTTTTACCCTCTTTGGTGCGCATATTGATGAGCAAAAAGCCGATGTTGGAATTGTCGGACACCACCGAGGTGATGCCGGTGTAGAGCCACACGTCGTCGTTAATGGCCAGATAGTTATAGCCCTCGGTGGTGCGCACCACGTTCTTTTGCACGAAAATGGAGTTCCAAAAGCCGTTTTTAAGGGTACCCCAATACTCAGCCTGCTTTAGCACCAAGTCCGAGGAATACACGCGGTCAATCCACTGGGGCACGTCGTTGACTTTATAATCGGTCATAGCGCCGGTTACGGCATCCACGCAAATAATGCCTGCAATATCTCGCCCGCCTAAAAAGCCAATGGTGTAGTCGTAATAGCTGACGATCCAGTAGGGGTGGCCGTTTTCGTCAATTTCAAAAGAGGTTTCTTCAAACATCTTCGTGGGGTAGGCAAACCGCACGTGGCGCAGTAAATCGCGGCCAAAATACTCGCTGGGCGAGTAGCGCATACCCTGCTGCAGATGCACAAGCTCGGTGTTTTGCGAGGCCATATCAATTTTTACATAGTAAGGGATACCCTCGCTGCGGTTGACGAACCACTTGAGCACGTCGGCATAGGCCAAGGGCGACACCCGCACCGGCTGCTCTTGGTAGTTGATTTGGGTATAGTACTCCGAGACGTCGAACTGGGATACCAGCTCCACCACCTCACCGATTTTGCGGCTACCCAAGCGCTCGGCGGTGTCTTTATCTACCACGGGAATTTGGGAAAAGGGCAGCTCGGCAATGTCGGCAGTAAAGTCACTTTCGTTTACGTTGAGCATTGCCTGATATTTGGGGGCGTTAAAAATACGAAAGGAAGAAACGCCGATGGCCACAAAGGCCACAAGAGCCACGCCCAGCCCCAAAAGAATCAGCCGCTTGGCGGTTTTGCCCATACGGGGCGGCTCTAAGTGCAAGACCTTGGCTTTTTCGGGGTCAAGGCGCAGCTTTTTGCCGCAAACGAGAAAACTAACCACCCAAGCCACGGCCAAAAACAGCAAGGCTGCCCAAAAGGCGCCGGACTTAATATGCAGCGGCGGCAGGGCAATATAGTAGTAAATTGCCCCTACAATGAGGGTAACAATTGAGGGAATACCGTATTTTTTAAACATAGTAACACTCCTTTTATGTTATTTTACCACACAGTTTTTGTAAAGAAAAGCATTTTTTTGTAAATAGAGATTTTAGGTTGCCAAAACCGGGGTTTTGTGGTAAAATACTTTATTATCATTTAATATAGGTGCATATCACCTTTTTTAGGTTAGGATGACAAGAATTGAAGAACGAAGATATTTTGATTTTACCTATGTTGCCGCTGCGGGGGCTGGTGTTGTTCCCGGGGATGCACTTACATTTCGACGTTGGCCGCAAAAAAAGCGCCGACGCCTTAAATTACGCCATGGAGAACGGGCGGGAGATTTTTTTGGTTGCCCAGCGGGATGCCCGCGAGCCCGACCCGCAGGTTAAGGATTTATACACCGTGGGCTGTATTGCACGGGTGCATCAGCTGGTGCGCCTACCCGGCGACGGTATGCGCGTTTTGGTAGAGGGGCACACCCGCGCCAAAATGATCTACGCCGAAAACAGCGACCACGGCTTTACCTCACATATTATGCCCTTGGAGGATACGAAATATCGCTGCAAAGAAATTTATAAGCAGGCAATGCTGCAGCGTTTGCGTAACCTGTTTGAGGCTTATGCCGACGTGGCCCCCAAGGTAGCGCCCGATATTTTGCTGGCGGTGGTGGCCGAGAATGATTTGGGCCGCATTACCGATTTTATTGTAGCCAACATCGTGGCCGATTTAGATGACCGTCAATTTATATTAGAGCAGCGTAATCCCTTAAAGCGGGCCGAGCTGATTGCCCAGGTTTTAGAGCGCGAAATCGAGATTTTGAAAATCAACAACGAAATTGGTGAAAAGGTACACGCCCAAATCGACGAACAACAAAAGGCTCACTATCTGCAAGAGCAGATGAAGGCCATTCGGGAGGAGCTGTACGGCGAGGACGACCCCCAAGAGGAG
>CAZUJI010000274.1:0-2634 GCA_964620235.1 uncultured Eubacteriales bacterium | reverse complement strand
GAGGGAGGTGGCATTTTCGCAAGAAAATGACAGAAGGAGCCTGCAGAGCTTATTATTTCCCCGAGGCAAAGGCTCTTTCGCACAACTTTAACAACTGCAAAGCGCTCACCTCCGCGTGCTCCCTCAGTCTCACCGCAAAAGCGGCTCGACAGCTCCCTCCCGGAGGGAGCCTTCTCCGCAAGCACAACCTTCTTCTATGTTTCTATTCATCGGCCATAGCCTTTATTGAATCACGCGACGGTTCGCTGCGTTTTCGTTACACAAATAGCCCGCCAAGCGGCGCCTGGCGGGCAAAATTTTTCTTATTCGGTGCGCAGGGCTTCTACCGGGTCTTTTTTGGCGGCAAAGCGAGAGGGAATCAACCCTGCAATTAAGGTCAGCGACATACTGATTACCACCAGTATGGCCGCCCCCATCGGCGGCAGGGTGGCGCGCAGAGTGTCTAAATCGGTAAAGTGGTGCACGATCATGTTGATGGGAATGTTAATCAGCAGCGACGCCCCAATGCCGATAACACCCGAGGTAAGACCCACCAACAGCGTTTCGGCGTTAAATACGTGGGAGATATTGCGTTTAGAGGCGCCGATGGCACGCAAAATGCCAATCTCGCGGGTGCGCTCCAATACCGAAATGTAGGTAATAATACCAATCATAATAGAGGATACCACCAGCGAAATGCCCACAAAGGCAATCAGCAAATAGGATACACCGCTGATAATACCGGTAATTGAGGACATCAGCAGCGCCACGTAGTCGGTGTAGTTGATTACGTCCTCCTCGGCGGCGGTTTTGTTGTAATCGTCAATAATGGCCGAGATTTTGTCCTTATCCTTAAAGGTCAGGGCGTAAAGATTTACCCCCGCGGGGTCCTCTTTATCTACCATACCCAAAAGCTCCACGTTTTCGTCGTAGGTGGCCTCGGAGTATATAGGCGGCATAAATTCGTCGTACAGCTGCACGTACTGCTCTTGGGTGAATTTGGCACCGGCCAGCATAGCGGCTTTTTGTTGGTCGTTTAACATCGCCAGCTGCCCTTGGGCTTGGGTAGCGTATTGCTGGCGAATACCCTGGGCCATTGCCTCTTCTACCCTGGCAAACAGGGTTTCGTCGTCCATTTTTGCAATGTAATCGGCCACGGTGGCGGCGTCCACCTGCATCTCCTCAGTATACTGGGCAATTACCTGCTGCTCAATTTGCTCTCGGGTCAGACCCTGCACTTGTTGCTGCACCAAGGCATCTACGTACTCTTTGGCGGGTATGGCGGCAATAAAGGCGTACATTTTGGCTTGGTCGGCCGCCGATTGCTCTTTAATGTAGGCTTTAATATCATCGACCTTTTCTGCCTCGGTGGGCAGTACGCTGTCCTCGGTTAAAAAGGGCAGTCCGGTAAATACGTCGGTATCGGGGTCGGCCTTTTGGGCCTGCACAATGGAGCTGTTTTGGGTGGTGGTAATAATATGCTCGGTTAAGGCGCGGGTGTAGCCAATGGCGCCGCCCAGCATACCTGCAGAGGCATCCTCGGCGGGGCGCAAAATGCCGGTGATTTTAATATCAGTGCCAATGTCCTCCGAGTTATATAAAAACTCCAGCCCCGAGGCGGTCAGGCTCATATCGGTATAGGCGCCGGTGGAGGCATTTTTTTGCCATTGCTCTACCGGCAAAATCAGGCGGTATTTTTTGGCGCAGATATCGGCATACGACCATTGGGTGACCCCGGGGTCGTCCATTACCTCGCCCGCCATAGCCTTTTTCATCAGCTCGGGCAGCTTTGCGGAATCTTTAAACCCTAAAATATACAGCACAAGGTCAGACACCTCGTTATTCTGGTTTACCACCAGCACCACCTCGTTATAGGCGGTGGGCCAGGCGCCGTAGATTAAATCGTACTGATTTTTAATGGTGCTGCTCACCGAGGTATCGGTGTCCTCCACCAGCATTTCCTGCCAAATGTCCATTTCAGAGAACATAGCGTACTGGGTATCCATCATAGGCGAGGATTCAGTGCCCAGCGCCTCGATCATCATCTCTGAAAAATCGGATTTTACCAAGGTACCGGTGGCATCCTCGGTGTAAATGGGCATTTGCAGGTCGTAGGTGTACTGAATGGCCGAGGCGTATTTTTGAATACCCGCGTCGGCGTCTAAAAAGGCCTTAAAGGGGGCCATATTGTTGGTGGTTACGGTGGCCGAGTTCATTTGGTTGAACATCTCGTACATAGCCGTGTTGGCATACACCTTATCCTTGCCGTGGGCCTCGGCCGAGGCGTCGGGGTCCATTTGCATAAAGCTCTCCATCATTGCCATCATATCCGAGCTTTCGGCCTCTATGGTCAGCGGATACGAGGACAAGGTATCCTCTTGCACGCCGTTAATGTATAAATTGATGCCGTTGGAAAGGGATAAAATCAGCGCAATACCAATAATGCCGATAGACCCTGCAAAGCTGGTCATAAAGGTGCGACCCTTTTTGGTAAGCAGGTTGTTCAGCGACAGGCTCAGCGCCGTAAAAAAGGACATAGACACCCGCTTTTGCTTCTCCACCTTGGGGGGCTCGGCAGGGGGTGTAAAGAGGTTAGAGTCACTGGCGAGCAGGCCGTCTTTTATGCGCACGATGCGATTGGCATACTCCTCGGCC
>CAZUJI010000273.1:0-2638 GCA_964620235.1 uncultured Eubacteriales bacterium | reverse complement strand
CGGCCTTTCGGTGGCGTTAGAATACCGCAACGGCGTATTTTTCAGAGGCTCCACCCGCGGCGACGGCGACGTTGGGGAAGACGTAACCGTGAATTTACAAACCATATCGTCTATACCTAAAAAATTAAAGGGCTATAACGGCGATATTGAGGTGCGGGGCGAGGTATATATGTCGCACCAAAGCTTTATGCAGCTGGTGCAACAGCAAGAGCTTGAAAATAAGCCTACTGCCAAAAATCCGCGCAACGCTGCCGCCGGCTCGTTACGTCAAAAAGACCCTGCAGTTACCGCCGGCCGGAATTTAGATATTTTTGTATTTAACGTACAGCAAGCCAACCGGAACGTTGCAAATAATCATAAAGATTCTATTATTTTTTTAGAGCAAATCGGTTTTCATACCATTCCAAGCTGTAAGCGGGTTGCCACCATTGAAGAAGCCATTGCCGAAATTGAAGCCATTGGCCGAATGCGTGGCAGTTATGGCTTTGATATTGACGGCGCCGTTATTAAAGTAGATGATTTCTCACAAAGAGAGCAACTGGGCAGCACTTCAAAATTCCCCAAGTGGGCAGTAGCCTATAAATATCCGCCCGAAGAAAAAGAAACGGTTCTGCTAAACGTGGAAATTAACGTGGGCCGTACCGGTGTGCTTACACCCACTGCCGTATTTGAGCCGATTTTACTGGCGGGCACCACTGTTAGCCGCGCCGTATTGCATAACGAGGATTTTATAAAAAATATGGGCATTGGTGTTGGCGATATCATTGTTGTTCGTAAAGCGGGGGATATTATCCCCGAGGTTGTTCGCGTTGCCGCACACTGCGAAAACAGTGTTGTTTACCAAATGCCAAGCGTATGCCCTGCCTGCGGCGCTACCGTATTCCGCGAGGAGGAAGAAGCGGCTCTACGTTGCACCAATGCCGATTGTCCTGAGCAATTACCGCGACATTTAATTCACTTTGTATCTCGCGATGCAATGGATATTGAGGGTATGGGCCCGGCGGTATTGGCCTTGCTATTGCGTGAAGGGTTGATTCATACCGCGGCTGATTTATATCGTTTAAAGGCTGAGGATATTTCCGAATTAGAACGTATGGGCGAAAAATCAGCCGAAAATGCAATTCGTTCTATTGAAAACTCAAAAGAAAAGGATTTATCCCGCTTTATTTTTGGTTTAGGCATTCGCCATATAGGCCAAAAAGCCGCAAAATTGCTTTGTGAGCAATATACTACCGTTGACGCACTTTTTCTTGCGACCAAGGATGAAATTGAAGGTATAGACGGTTTTGGCAGCGTTATGGCCGAAAGCGTGGTAGATTTCTTCTCGTTACCGCAAACCAAAGCCTTGTTAGATGAATTCAAAGCTCTCGGCTTAAAGCTGACCGAACCCAAAACCGTTATAAACAATTTGTTTGACGGTGCAGTATTTGTCTTAACGGGCACCTTAAGTAAATACAAGCGTAGCGAGGCAGCAGCCATTATTCAACAAAACGGCGGTAAAGTCAGTTCGTCGGTTTCTAAAAACACCGATTACGTTTTGGCCGGCGAAGAAGCAGGCTCTAAGTTAGATAAAGCCAACGCGTTAGGTGTAAAGGTGATCAGCGAAAGCGAATTTGAGTCTATGATCAATGGCTAAGAATTTTTTGTATCGGTTTAGATATAAAGAATACAATTTTGTTACAAATATTGTTTTTTAAAATAAAATATGCTATAGTTCTATATAAATTTAAGGAGGTTATTTTATGGCAACTTTTGTAAAAAACGTAGATGGTTTAACTAAAAAAATTAAAATTGCAGTTATTATCGGTATAATTGTAATTGCCGTTTTGGTAGTTGTAGGCAATTGCTTTACCATTGTAGATGCCGGCCACACCGGCGTTGTGGTTACGTTGGGTAGAGTAAACGAAGGCGTTTTGCAAGAAGGTATGCACTTTAAGCTACCTTTTGTGCAGCAGATCGTCAAGATTGACAACCGTATTGTAAAATTAGAGGTAGACACCGAGGCTTTTTCTAAAGACCTGCAAACCGTTGCTACAACCTTAGCCATTAACTACCGTGTAGATACGTCAAAATCCTACAGTATTTATAAAAATATCGGCGCCGAGTACGAAACCGTACTGGTAGCGCCCGCCGTTAACGAAGTATTAAAGGCAATTACGGCGCAATATACCGCCGAGGAAAGCGTAACCAACCGCTCTTTAATCTCCGACGGTTTGATTCAAGGCTTAAACGAAAAATTAAACAACATCGGTTTATATATTACCGACGTTAATATTATCAATTTTGATTTCTCGGAAGCATTTATTACCGCTATTGAAGAAAAACAGGTAGCGCAGCAACAGCTCTTAAAGGCCGAGACCGAAAAACAAACCGCTATTACCAATGCCGAGGCTGAGGCAGAAACCACCCGTATCCGCGCCGAGGCAGAGGCGGAAGCCAACAACAAAATCAAAGCCTCTTTAAACGAGGATATCATCCGCTCTAAGTTCTATGAAAAATGGGATGGGAAACTCCCGCAGGCAATGGGTAGCGACTCGGTCATTACGAGTATTGATGGCGGTAGCGCTGAATAAGACTAAAATGAAAATCCACCCGCATAGCGGGTGGATTTTCATTTTAGGGCATAGCCCTAACCAAT
>CAZUJI010000272.1:0-2663 GCA_964620235.1 uncultured Eubacteriales bacterium | reverse complement strand
CTCTGTATAAACAGAACCAAGCAGAACTTGAGATGAAGTATACCTGTAAAGCTGTACCATAGTCGTGGGTTTACCGTTTTCGTCGGTATACTTGTTGGTTAAACGTAAATGGTAGTAGCTGCCGTCGTCTGCCTGTACAACAATAGCTGCAAAAGTACCGGGGTACGGCAACATCACGTCGGCTTCTACGGATTTTATCTCAGCGTAGGTGCTTGGGTTATAATATAAAGCAGCGCCTTTTAAGCCGAAGCGCGCCATTTCGACGGTTAAATAGCCGTTGCGGGTAAAGGCCTCGCCGTCACCGCCGCCGGTCCATTGCTCCATATCTTCGGTTTGGGTAAAATCATTGTAATAGATGCAGTCAAGCCCCTTAAGAGCCTCGTTTTTAACAACATCCATCTCTTTGACCAAATCAACGTAATCTTTGTATACGCTCCCCTCCAGATGCTGTACCTCGTAGGGGGTAAGGGTGCCAAAATAACGCACCATTTCGCTAACGGCGGTTTGGTCGGCAGCAGTAAGGCTGCCTTTTTTGAAGGCTTTGACCTTGTTGACAAAGGTAGCTACGTAGTCGGGCCGGTCAACAACCATTACGTCTACGTCAAAAGAAACAGCTGCGTAGGAAATGGTTATTTTTTGTTTGCCCAAAACGTTCGGGTCGTAATTCTTTACGATATAATCCTTCCACAAAGGGGATTCCTGCTTTAACCCATCATTATAGGTTATGCTGAGGCTGTTTATATCCGGATCCAGCTCGTAGCCCTGATATACCTGCAGCACACCGTCAACGGTATCGCCGGATATAGCGGTTTTGCTGATTTTACGGTTATTTAAAGGAGTAACGCAAACGTTGTCAAAGGCAACACTGGCGTTAGCGGTATACAACTGAACGTCGCCGGGTGCAAATTCGTAGCTTTCGTGGTCATCTTGAATAACGTCCAACAACACGTTGTTAAAGTAGCAGAAGATGGCGTTATTAACGAGCTCTATCTTTAAATTATACAGCCCGTTTAAGCCTACCGAGGGATTTTCTATTTCTTCCGGGTAGGTCTCCACCAATCTGACGTTTGGCCAGGAGGCTATCTCTACGTTACCTTTACCGTCGCCTACGTTATGCAGCAAGCTCAAATTAAACACGCCACTGACGTATTGCAAGCGGTAGGTATAATCCGTACCCGCGCCAACGCGCAGCTTCAAACCGGCATACAAGCCTTTGTGCGTATTACCGCCCGCTATCATTACGTCGGCGCTAACGGCGTAGTTGGCAAATTCCTTACAACCGGGAACCGTGAAGGATTGGGTTAAGTTTCTGGTTATATCCTCCGGCACGGTAAAATCAACGAATGCCATACCGGAACGAACGGCGCCGGGTTTGTGTTGACCGGTTTTGGTCTCGACCAAGCCCTTTAAGCCGTCGCTAAAATCGTTAAAGTAGATGTAATCGGTAAAGACTAACGACAATTTTTTACTTGCGCTGCCGTAAGTAATTAGAATATTCTGTTTATTACGGCTGGAAGCGTTAAAGCCCGAGACCATATCTTCGGTAACGCTCTTAACGGCCGTAGAACCGTCAAAATAAGTAACCCTTATCTGTAAAGCGTTGGGGTTAAAGCTATAGGCACTGTAAGAGTTGATGGTTTTGCCCTCGCCGTCGAGCACGGCGATGCTTTTTGCCGACCAACGGGACTTTTTCTCCAACTTTGTGACCTTGAAATTATCAAAGGAAACGGAACCGTTATGTACCGTCAGGCGGAGCAGGGGTTTTACGTCTTTCTCGTTAACGTTTTGGGTAAATACCTGCTCGTCGTTAATAAAGAAGACGAGGGTGTCGCCGCGTACGTCTACACGCATACGGTAGACTTTGTTCATAGCGGCCTTATAAGTGGCTGTGGCCTTTAAGGTGCTGGCGGCGTACAAGCTGGCAGAACCAGAGGAAGTGATACGGAAGCGATACTCGCTACCGGCGATGGTAGCAAAAACCACCTCGGCAATACCGGCGCGGGGGCTCAGGGAAGTGGAATCGCTGTGGATAGCGGCGTCTACCGACACGGAATAGTAGGCGTCTGTGAGCAAAGCCGTTTTTTTGCTGGTGGTCTTAACGCTCAAGGGCAAGTCAAAGCCGGAAACGGTGGGCATTTTAAAGGACAGCTTACCGTCTTTAATTTCGGCCTTTACGGTTTTGGTACCCATAGCGGCGGTACCAAAGGTCCAGTCGGCACTGCTGTTAAAAGCGTCCTCATACAACACGCTGCCCTCGGTAGAGGCAACCACGTTGGTTGTAAACTTTGCAGATTTGCCGCCGTAGGTAACGGTCAGGGTCTTTTTGCCCAGCTTACTGTCCATACCGGTGATGGCAACACCCGCGCTGTTGGCGTTCAGGCGTTTATCGACAAATACGCCGGAGTACTCGGCAATGATATCCAGGTCAAAGTCGCCGGAAAGCGTGATCTCCTCCGGGGTATTCTCCAGGCGGATACCCTCCAGCACACGTTGCCCGACCTTACTTACCTTAAAATTGTCATAGGTGCCCTTGGCGTTCCAGGTGGATACGCCCACAAGGCCCTCGGCAACAATACTGTCGACGCTTTCAAAAAACAGCTCTTCGTTAATGTAGCAAGAAAAATTTTCGCCCTGCGTAATTACCTTTAAGGCGTACTTGGTGC
>CAZUJI010000271.1:2322-2664 GCA_964620235.1 uncultured Eubacteriales bacterium | reverse complement strand
ATACGGCCAAGATAAAATCGCTATGCAACGAGTATGCTAAGCACAATATACTTTACACGGTTGCGCAATACTCGGTATACACTAAATTAAAATACAGTTTTTTACCGTCGGACCCTGCGTTATCTACCTTTTTTGCCATAGATACTTCTAAAAAGGATTTGCACGTTATCAGTGAAGTAGGCGGTCAGACCACCGAAACCTATTATAATCAATCTAAAAAGCTGTTATTTGTTCGGCAAGACAATCAGATTCTGCAGGCCACTACAGATCAATTTAACGATTTTAATTTTGACGAGCAGGTAAAAGCGTTAGACCCCCACGCCGAGATGCTACAACCTGAGG
>CAZUJI010000271.1:995-2312 GCA_964620235.1 uncultured Eubacteriales bacterium | reverse complement strand
GCTTCTTACAGCGTAAAAGATGGCAAAACCACATTGGTAATTAAAAATACCCAAAAATTTGCCGATTTTTACGAGGAGATAGGCGCCGACCCTGCCAACACCGTAAACATCACTTTTTACGGTAAGGATATGGACGAGCTGTATGAAACCATTACCATAAAGGGCTCCTTTACGGTGGGTGGCCAAAAAAAGCAAGGCACCGCCACCATAGAGCAAGAATCCCATCGGCTGTGGAACGTGCCTGCACCCTCTTGGTTACAAAGCAACTAAACATAAAAATTCCCGGTAGATATTCTACCGGGAATTTTTTGTTTGCTTAGTTTAAAATTTTAATAGAACCGATAATAGGTAGCTCCTTGGCCTTGCCGGTGGCGGCGTTTACAATGCCCAAAACGCAGAACACAAAGGTTACGATGTTTAATAAGGAAAACGCCCAACCAATCAGCGGAATATTGGCCAAGGCCCCCAAAATAATGGAAACGATGAACAGCACCAGACCTTGATTGGCGTGAAAACGGGCAAATTTAGACTCTTTGGCAGCCAAAACAGGCACCAAAACCAGAATGCCGATGTAGGCCAAAATGGCCATTACCTTATTGTTTTCAATATCGGTAGGGTCATACTCTGCGGTGGTGTCGGGTGTATCTAACACCTCTTGCACCTGGTCGTTAAAATTCTTTTCTTCCATAAAAATAAACCTCCTATATTTTTTATCTTATTGCACGCGGCCGGTAATACAATCGGCCACGTAAATACCCATAGCGCCCGACTGTGAAAGACCGCGGCAGATACCGCTACCGTCGCCAATAATATACACGTTATCAATCAGCTCGAACTTTTGATTTTTGAACACCGGGCGAATAGAGTAATATTTACTCTCGCAGCCGTAAAGTAGGGTGTCGTCGTTGGCGGTGCCGGGGGCAACCTTATCTAAGGCGTAGATGGTCTCGATAATATTGGTTAAAATGCGGTGGGGCAACACCAAAGAAATATCACCCGCGGTGGCTTTTAGTGTGGGGATAACGGTGTTTTGCGACAAGCGGTGCTCGTTGGTGCGGCGGCCGCGAATTAGGTCGCCAAAGCGTTGCACCAGCACGCTACCTTTACCAATCATATTGGCAAGCCTCGAGATGCTCTCGGCATACTCAGTGGGCTGGTTAAAGGGCTCGGTAAAGCGAATGCTGGACAAGATAGCAAAGTTGCAATTGTCGGTCTTTTTTTCGGCCTCGGCGTAAGAATGGCCGTTGGCGGTGATAATACCGTGGTTATTTTCGGCCGATACCAAGCCGCCCTTGTTAAAGCAGAACATACGGCAAC
>CAZUJI010000271.1:0-985 GCA_964620235.1 uncultured Eubacteriales bacterium | reverse complement strand
CGGTCTTCAAAGGTTTTGGTTTTGTATAAAATTTTAGGCTCGTAAATGCGATCGGAGAACTCGCGCCAGATGATATCCTTCATCTCTACCCGCACGCCAATGTCAATATGGTTAGAGCGCATTTGCACACCGTTGCTGCGACAAAAATCGGCCACAAAATTGGCGCCGCCGCGGCCGGTGGCGATAATGATGTTTTTGGCATACAGCTTTTGGCCGCCCGTGTACTCTAAAACGTAATCCGCGCCCTCTTTGGTAACGGTTGCGCAATCATAAAAGCTATACAGCACCGCGCCCTTACTCTCAATGGCTTTAATAAGGTTTTGCATAGTTAAATAGTTGTTATCGGTGCCCAAATGCTTAACGTTCATATCTAACAGCCGCAGATTGTTTTGCAGGCATTTGAGTTTTAATTCGTCGTTTGACTTGTAAATTTTGGGGATACCCGAGGTGCAATACTCATTTAAAATAGCGTCTACCTCGTCGATATACAAATTGGCGGTATCGTCGCCCAATTCTTCGCCCAAGGTGCCGCCGTAAGCGGTACCTAAATTAAACTTACCGTCAGAAAATGCACCGGCGCCCGCATAGCCGCTGGTGATGCTGCAGGTTTTGCAATGAATACAAGTGCTGTTTTTGCCCGCAGGACAATGACGCTTCTCTAACGTGTTGCCCCGCTCGGTAATGGCAATGGTCATCTCGGGCGCATTTTTTTGCAAACGGTAGGCTGCCATTAAGCCGCCGATACCGCCGCCGATGATGACTGTATCAAACCTTTGTGTCTGTTCCATTTTGACACTCTCCTTTTTGTGTTTACACAAAAAAATAGGCCACATCCCCAAAAAAGCGGATGCAGTCCCTACTGCTTATCTATTTTACAGTATACGCGTTAAATTGTCAACAGTATTTTTAAATGGTGGCGGTTTTGGTTGACAAACGGCGGCAAATGTTGTAGTATAATTAGGTTCTATCTTGCTGAGAAATTGTA
>CAZUJI010000270.1:0-2688 GCA_964620235.1 uncultured Eubacteriales bacterium | reverse complement strand
CGACGGTCAATCAGCGGCAGAAGCTCGTCGGGGCTGTCTACAAAGCAGCCGGTATGGGTTTCGTTGATTTTCTCCATTAAAGGCAGGGCCATAGACGTCTTTTTATTCATAACGATATAGGCGTCCTTACCCATAAATTTGGCGGCGCTCATCATAGCAAAGGCCGAGCCTAAACTGTCTAAATCGGCGCTGCGGTGACCCATAACCAAAACGCGGTCGCTGTTCTCCATTAACTTTTTAAGGGCGGTAGCCACGATGCGGGTGCGCACCTTGGTACGTTTTTCTACCGCGCCGGCCACACCGCCAAAGAACTTAAACTCGTCGTTGGGGGTTTTTACGGCGGCTTGGTCGCCACCGCGACCCTGGGCCATTTCTAAAGACTGCACGGCCATTTTTTCGCACTCGTCTAAGGTGGCGGCGCCGCGACCCACACCAATAGAAAGGGTGGCGCCGGTTAACTCGCCCACCTTAAGAGCCCGCACCTTAGCCAGCACCGAAAAGCCTTCTTGCTCTAATTTAGAGTAAAAACGGTCTTCTAATACCAGCAGGTAACGGTCGCCGGTTATGCGGCGGCTGATGCCGGTGGTATCGGCCGTCCACCGTTCAATTTCGGTTTGAATGGCGCTTTTAAAGGCGGCAATTTCGCTGTCGCGGGCGCTTTTTGAAATTTCTTCAAAGCTATCTATGGCCAAAATGGCAACCACCGGACGGCTCATAGTATACTCGGTGGCAATTTTTTTCAGCCGGGTTTGGTCAATAAAATAGTAAATATTCTGCGGACCCTCGGGCAGGCTGGTTTCTAACCCGTAAACCACAAAAATACGGTCGCCCACCGAAACCTCGGCACGGTGCCCCAAGGCCAGACGCTCTAAGGCTACCGGAGTAAGGTATGCGCTAACGTCTTTGCCTATGGTCTCTTTTGCGCCCGCTACCTTATTGGCAAAGCTGCGGTTGTACCACTGAATTTCGCCGTTGGCAGAAGCAAGCAGCACAGGAATGCGCAGGTCATTCAAGGCTTTAGACTCGGGCAACACCAGCGAACGGCTAACGGTATTTAGAATTTGAGAAAGCCGTGCCTGAATCCGCAACAATTCTACCACGGCGGCGGCAGCGCAAAGCAGGGTAAGCACCAGCGACACCAAAAAGAAGGTGTTATTTACAAAGGCGGCGGCCACGGTTTGGGCCAGCATTAAGCCTACAAACACCAAATAGATTCTTCCGGTGTTCCAGATTTTTTTCATTTACTTCATCCCCCTCAATTTGGGAATCATACGTCCATAATAACGGGCAGAATCATAGGACTGCGGCGGGTTTTTTCGTATAGGAATTTGGACACGCCGTCGCGCACCTTGCCCTTAATGGCATTCCACTCGTGGATGCCGGAGATATAGCAATCTTCTAAAATGTCGCAGGCCTTTACGCGTACCTGCTCTAAAAGCTCCTCCGACTCTTTGATATACACAAAGCCGCGGGAAATCAGCTCGGGGCCGGACACCACCTCACCGGTGACGGCGTCCATAGCAATAGCCAGCACAATAATGCCGTCCTCAGCCAGGTGTTTACGGTCGCGCAGAACAATACTACCCACGTCGCCCACGCCCAAGCCGTCAACCAACACCTTGCCCGCAGGCACGGTATCTACCACCTTGGCGCTGCGCTTGTTCAGTTCGATCATGTTGCCCAGGTCGCAAATCAAGGTATGGTCTTTGGGTATGCCCATAGAAATAGCCAGCCCGGCGTGCTTGGTGAGATGCTTCTTTTCGCCGTGAACCGGAATAAAGTACTTGGGCTTAACCAGGCTAAGCATCAGCTTTAATTCCTCTTGGCAGGCGTGACCCGAAACGTGCACGTCATACATCTTCTCGTACACCACGTCGGCGCCCAGCTTCATCAGCTCGTTAATAACCTTGCTAACCAGCTTTTCGTTACCGGGAATGGGGGTTGCGGAGATGATGATCATATCCCCGGGGTTAATTTCTACCTTGCGGTGGTCGCTAAACGCCATACGGTGCAGGGCCGACATAGGCTCGCCCTGACTGCCGGTGGTGATAATTACGGTTTGCTCGGGCTTATACTGGTTGATGGTATCAATATCTACAATCACACCCTCGGGCACCTTAAGGTAGCCCAGCTCGCTGGCAACGGCCACCACGTTAAGCATACTGCGACCCGAAACCATAACCTTGCGGCGGCAATGCACCGCTTCGTCGATAATCTGCTGCATACGGTGGATATTTGAGGAGAAGGTGGCAACGATAATACGCCGACCCTCAGCCTTTTTGAACAGGTTGGCAAAGGACTCACCCACGATACGCTCAGAGGAAGTATACCCCGGACGCTCGGCGTTGGTAGAGTCGGACAGCAGTGCCAATACCCCCTGCTTGCCCAACTGGGCGAAGCGGGAAAGGTCTATAACGTCGCCGTCAATGGGGGTGGTGTCAATTTTAAAGTCGCCGGTTTGCACCACAATGCCCGCAGGGGTGCGAATGGCAAAGGCCACCGCATCGGGGATAGAGTGGTTTACGTGGATAAACTCCACCGAGAAGCTACCCAGCTGCACGGTTTGCCCCGGTTTAACCTCGTTAAGCACCGCCTCGTTTAACAGCTTATGCTCTTTTAGCTTGCCGGAAATTAAACCAATGGTTAAAGCGGTAGCATAAATAGGCACGTTAAATTGTTTAAGCAGGT
>CAZUJI010000269.1:0-2691 GCA_964620235.1 uncultured Eubacteriales bacterium | reverse complement strand
TGCTGATGCAGAGCCTGAATATAGATATGGTCAGCCTTCACACCGGTCTCCTTACTGATCATCCTGCGTATCTCTGTCGCCCACTCTTCCATAATTCCTAAAAAATCCCCTGTAAGAATGAGCACTGTATTCTCACTGTCATTTGCAGCGAGAGCAACCAATTCAATTGGGTCGAGAACTCCATCCGAAATGCGGTGATAATAGTATCCCGCCAAAGGACTCCCCAGCGGTGGTGTCACATCTAATCTTGCAAATCCTGCTTTTAACATAGTCATTATCCCTCCATTCCTGTCTGCAAAACAACTGTTTGCGGTTTTTTAACAATACGAAACAGACTTTTTGCTGCCATATATTGATCGTAATATCGTTCTATTTCTATTTCGTGTCTTCCAAACGCATCAAAAAACTCCTGAGTTTTTTGATATGCTGCTTCCTCGTGTCCTTGACATTTTTCCTGCATCACGGTTGCAAAACCATCACAAAACTCCGCGTGTTTCTCCAACAATCTCCAAGAGACTGTCTGCGGTCTAGTTGGCATAACCAGATGCGCCTTGGCCAAGTCTCTGCACGCTTTTGTGTACGCTGGCACTGTTTCAAAATCCGCTTTTCTCGACGGGTCATAAAACTTTGAAACAGTAAGGTCGCAGGAACATTCCCCTGCCATATACGGAAAATCAAAAATGTTACTAATACTCTGCATGTAATCGAGCACCTGCTTCCAGTCCTCACCGTAGGCATGAGAATAATAATCCTCCAACAACTCCTCAAAGCACACCTGACGGTTGACCAGTGTCTCTGCAAACAAATACGTTGCAAATCCATTTGGGAAAAAGCTTCTTTGAGAACCATCTTCCACAAACCCATCCAGCCCAATATATTGAAGACCTTGGATATCCTCATAAATTCGCTTTGCAATATAAAGTCCGCTTGGATCATGATATTGATGTCTCCAAAAATGATATTCATAAGAAAATGCACAGCCCGTCCAATTTTTCTGCCATTCCTTCAAAAGAGCAATATTTTCTTCTGCGGTGGCCGGTTTTTCCCACTTATTGCGCACATATTTTTGTGGAGCAGGAAGATGCGTGTCCTTTTTAAAGCTTGAACTGTACGAACGGGTAATTGGTGCATATAGAAGCGAAAATCGCTTCGGATTATTTATCTTCACCTGCTCAGGCGGAAACATTGTATCCACATATGCAATAAACACAATTCTTGTATCAAGTCCCCTCTGTGTCAGTACCTCGTCAATTTCATTCATAATCATGAGGTAAAAATCACTTGGCACTGCTTTCTTACACGCTTCACATTCACAGTGATTGCGTGTTCCGTCTGCAAGCCAAACATGAAGATAATCCACATTTGTGTGTTTCTCTGCATAATCGGCAATGCTTTGTGCCATAATGGATCGAACCTTCGGATTGGACATGCACACATTTGTGTTTAGTGCTACACCGCCTCGTAGTTCACGCACTCCATCCAATTGTGCCAGATAACTACGTTGCTCCTCCGTAAGCGGCGACTCATTTTCTGCCCACCCATCGGTAGATGCAATGCCAAACGGATCCGCCGTCCATCCATGGCCCATATCATGAAACTGAAGACCGCGTTTTGCAATCTCTGTTTCACACTGACGTTTCCACTGAAGTACCTGCTCCTGTGTCACCGGCTCAGATATCCGATTTTTCTCGTTATAAGTATGTGTATAATACGAATTGTAATAATAGAAAGGGATATCAAACTCAATCATATACACATTAATTTCCTGTTTGGCATAAAAGTCAATGGTTTCCAACATACAAGTCTGACTCTCTGCACCTTCATTACAATGACCACGAAAACGATGGTCCGCTTTTTTATGATATTTGGCAGGTGCAATGTCCCTTACAGGAATATGTTCCCCATCCACGCCCGGATAAAGCCATCGGCACCCGTTCAATCTTAGGAACCGGTAAACCGCATAGAGCACACTTCTCGGGTTTGAACCTGCGAGAATACCACCTTTCTCAGTCGTATCAATATGTACAACATCATCCAAAACCGGATCATCTGCCTCGCACGGCAATCCAAAATCTTGTAACAATCCTAATGTAAATCCGTCGTTCGCGCAAGAATCAAAAACAATGTCAATATTTGGGCAATCCGGCATCATCATACGTAAATATTTTTTTAACTCCTCTGCCGCGAAAACAAGTACATGATTCGGACGTATGATACTAATTTTCAAACCTTACACCTCCGTTTTAGTTAATCTTCGCAGTCTTAAATCTACTCCACAAAGGGAAGGCAACTGCTGCCAACATTCCGCAGACAACCAACATAACAACCCATAGCCACACCACTGTATTCCACCCTTTGTGATCCGCAAGTGACAGAATCCCATAATTTTGCAACATGATCGCAATGGAGGAACAAGAATTATTCACTCCTGATGCCAGACCATTCTTACCATATTTCGCAAAAGCAGCACAACAGCGGGATGCTATCATATTTGTGGCTGTCAAAAGAAAAGCTGCCACGCACAACGCAACAATGATAACTGTCGCGCTTATCTTACCTGCAAATGTCATCACAATCACCGGAATAATGGAAAGTCCTACTAAAAGCATAATTGCAAGCACTTCATTACGTATCATCCTCGGGTACACGAATTGATTTACAAACATAACTCCCAAAATTCCTGCCACAATA
>CAZUJI010000268.1:0-2698 GCA_964620235.1 uncultured Eubacteriales bacterium | reverse complement strand
TAAAGCTCTTTTGAACCACGCGACGGTTCGCTGCGTTTTCGTTATACAACAAAAAGCCTTTGGTTTTTTACCAAAGGCTTTTGATATTTCCTTAGAGACGCTCAATTGTGGCTCTTTTATTGCCAAAAAGCAAGTGCGGTTAATCAAAACTTGCTTTTTGGGGCGTATAGTGGTACTATAATAAAAAATACAAAAGGATGTTTTTAATAAATGAATTACAGATATATCGTTGTTTTGCTTGCCTTGTGCCTAACCTTTGGTCTTGTAGGCTGCAAAGCTAAACCGCCTAAACCAACGCCCGGCTCCTCTCAGCCGGTAACCTCTACCGTTACCTCTGCCCCGGTTACGTCAACGCAAACCTCAACGCCCACTCCCACAACCTCTACGTCGGTTTCCTCTAAACCGCCTGTGACTTCGTCGGGTAATACAAATGACGCGCCGCAGCTGAATGCTGCTGCTTTACCGCAAGCCAACTTTAACGGCATTTTAGAACAAATCGGCAGCCACGGTACCTCGGTGGTGGGGTATGGCAGTTTAAAATCCAACGCCGCTTTGGCCGATTTGGAATCGGTGTTAGACGATTATAAGTACGATATTTCGGTTGTAGCCTATAGCATTGACGGTACCAAGGCCGTATCCTACAACACCCAAAAGGCAATGTTTTGCGCCTGCACGGTTAAGGCGGCCTATACGCTGTATTGCTGCCAACAAATGGAGCAGGGCAAGGGCTCGCTGACCACCGAAATGACTTATAAAAAAGAGCATTACGAGAGCGGCACCGGCAATATGCAATATTCTTCCTTTGGTACCAAATTTTCAATGGATACCATTCTGCGTAAGAGTATGGGTATTAGTGATAACGTGGGCTACCGTATGTCGATAGATTATTTTGGCCGCGAGAGCTATAACACCTGGATTACCGACCAAGGCTGCCCCACGTTGACCATTAAGCCTACGGTTTGGAGCTTAAAGGCCAAATCCCCCGACTTAGCCAAAATTTGGGGTCAGATTTATAATTATTTCAAAACCGATAGTCCGTACGCCCGCTTTTTGTACGAGATTTGCACCAACACCTCCGACAATTACGGCACCGCTGCTTTGAAAAACGTAGATATCAGCCACAAGCAAGGCCACAACAACACCTCTGATTGGCCCGCCTACAGCGATGCCGGCATCGTTTGGAAGAGGAACAGCCCCTACGTCTACGTTATTTTAACCAATTCTCCCGGTCCGTCCTCTTACAACTCCAAAACTATGGCGAGCATTATCGGTATTATAGACGGTCAACTTTTTTAAAATAAAAGGAGCTTACTATGCGATTTCGTTTTGACTTTACCCTAACCGAGCAGGATTACCTGCAATTTTATCTTTTCCATACAATGCATTCTCGCCACGGCCGTAAGCGGTTTGTGGTTATGCGTTGGATTTTAACCGTTATTCCTTTAATTTGGATGATTGCCACCGCAGGCAGCAACGCCCGTATGAGCTGGGAGATGGTGCTTCGCGCCTTGCCGTTTTTGCTTACGTCGGTTGCCTTTTATTTTGGGTATAAGCCTATTTCAAAATTCAGCGTCAAACAAAGCCTAAAGCGCCAAAAAAAGAAAGGGGAGCTGCCCTTTGCCCCCAAAGTAGGCCTTTGGTTTTATGAGGACCGTTTTATTGAAGCAACCCCGGGGGGCAAAACCACCCAAAAATACAGCAATGTATTTGCAATGTACGCCCAGGGTCAGCAGATGCTGTACATCTATACCGGCCCTTTGCAGGCGTATTTGTTGCCCTTTAACCAGTTTACAAGCATCGAGCGGTATGAAGAGTTTCTTCGCTTTATTGAAATGAAAACCGGTACTACGGTGCAAGAATGCAGAGAAATGCCATTGCCTAAAAAAACGTACGAAAAAACGCCCCGATTGCATTAAGTTGCGGCCAGGGTGTTTGCATCTTTTTGCAATAAAAATATGCGTGTTTATGCTACTTGACAGCCTGCGAACAGAAGTTGTATTATGAATGTGTATTTTATAAAGGAGTGGTTGTTATGTTCAAAAATGTTACACCCGAGCAAGCGGGAGTAAGCAGCGCGCACATCCGCGCGTGTTTAGAGTCGGTGCAGTTTAGGCACTTGGCAATGCACAGTTTGATTATGGCCAAGGGCAACGATATCTTTTTTGAACACTATATGCCGCCTTTTCATAAGGATTTTTGCCACCGCATTTATTCCTCTACCAAAAGCTTTGTGGCTTTAGGTATTGGCTTTTTGGTGCAAGACGGTTTGCTGTCGTTAGACGATACTATGCAAAAATTATTCCCCAAAGAAACGGCGCAGGTGACCGACCAACGTATACTGAATCAAACCGTCCGAAATATGCTGATGATGTCCACAATGATGGGCGGTGGCAACTGGTTTGCCAACCATAACGGCGACCGTGTAAATTTCTATTTTAGCCTGCCTGCTGTAGAGGGCCGTGTGCCCGGAAAAACCTGGTATTACGATAGTACCGGTTCTTTTGTACTTTGCGCGCTTATAGAACGGCTTTCGGGTATGGATTTTATGTCCTATCTGCGCTTAAAATTTTTAGATAAAATCGGTTTTTCTAAAGAGGCCCGATGCCTAAAATGTCCCGGCGGTCATTCCTGGGGGGATTCGGCCATCTTATGCACCGCCCGGGATTTGCTGGCAGTAGCCCGCTTTACCTTAAACGGG
>CAZUJI010000267.1:0-2698 GCA_964620235.1 uncultured Eubacteriales bacterium | reverse complement strand
TGACCGCCGCCGCCCGCGGTACCGTCCAAGTAGACACCATCGGGCTTCACAGCATGACGCATCAGTACGACCAGGTTTACGCGTCAGAGGAGGCGTTCCTGAAAGACCTAGACGAGGTCGGACAGGTCGTGAAAGACCAGATCGGGTACGTGCCCTACCTCACTCGTTTCCCCGGCGGTTCTTCCAACACGCAAGCCGAATCGTACTCCAAAGGCCTGATGCCCAAGTTGATTCAGGATCTCCAGAAACAGGGCTACCAGTACTACGACTGGAACATTGACTCAGAGGATGCCGGCGGCAACAACGTGCCCGCTGACGAAATCTATACCAACGCCACCACCCAGACCTGGGATGGCACCCGCAAGGAGCTGTGCATTTTAATGCACGACACCGACGCGAAGGATACCACTGTAGAAGCTCTGCCCCGCATTATTGAAGAGCTGACCCGTCAAGGCTACGAGTTCCGCGGGTTAGACCCCTCTGTGGGCGGCTTCCATCACGGGGTGAATAACTAATGAAAGCCTTTTTTGAAACACACAAAACCTTAGTACTTATTATTGCCGTTTTATTAGGCACCGCCATATTGGCAGGTGCCGCCGTGGGCGTGCTTATGGCGTTAGAGCCTTGGGCCGCTGAGGAAGATACCCCCACCTCGGCCCCCGTTTCGTCGGAGGAAGAGGTATCCTCTGAGGTGTCCTCGCTGCTGCCGCAGGACGATATAAGCTCTTTGATGCTCAATACCTCCTCGTTGCCCGAGGGTGTGTATTTTTACGAGAATTTTTACAATAATTTGAAGGCTTCCGACGGTTGGGCAAAGGATGCCGGCGTTTCGGGCGGCAAATATAAGGGCGGCGGCGTGGTGCTTACTGATTTTAGCCCCGTTACCTCCCGCAGCGACTATGCCGTTGAGGCCGAAATTACCGTAAATATGTTCCCGGAGACCACAAACCAGGTAAGTGTAGCTGCCATTCTCGGTCGGTATACTACCTCGGGGGATAACGGCGGTGGTTTTGAGGTAGGTCTGGCTACCGAAACCAAGACCGGGAATATGTATATCCGCGTATACGACCGCTTAGGAAAAAAGGTTGTTTGCAATTTTGACACGATCTCTTTTGAGGCTAACCGCACCTACACCTTTACGGCGGTATTTTCGGGCACGACTCTGGCGGTATTTGTTGACGGCACCTATGCCGGCAAAACCACGGTAAAAAATCGCGCCGGTGGCGTGGGTATGGCTCGCACGGGGTATACCGCCGCTTTTGACGAATTTAAGGTGCGCAAAGCCACCTCGGCCGAGCTGGCTGCCATTAAAAATCCGCCCAAAACCAACACCTCCTCCGCTTTGCCTGTGGGTCTGCCTGAGGGTGTGCTGTTTTATGAGGATTTTGAGGACACTTTAAAAACCGTCGACGGTTGGGCCTCGGGCGAACAGGTGACCGACGGTATGTATAAGGGTAAAAATATTGTTCTGACCCGTCACTCTGCCATTTCGGCCATGAAGGATTACGCCGTAGAGGCCGAAATTATGATGGACCATTACTCCAACACCACCACCAAAACCAACGTAGCCGCCATTTTGGGCCGCTACACCACCAAAAAGGGTGAAGACGGCAAGGCCGTTAGCGGCGGCTTTGAGGTTGGTATTGTCTTGGACACCATTAAAGAGGGAAACACCACAACCCCAACCCCCTACCTGCGGGTGTACGACCGCCTTGGCAAAAAATCTCTTGCCACCATTAAAAATGCCCCCATATACGTAGGGCAAATGCATAAAATCACCGCAGTGTTCTCGGGCACGCAGTTGGGCATTTTTGTTGACGGCGAGTTCGTGGGCAAGGTTACCGTAGAGGAGCGGGCCGGCACCGTAGGCGTAGCCCACAACGGGTACGAGGTTATGTACGACGAATTTACCGTGCGCAAGGCCACCGCAGACGAGCTGGCCAAATTAAAATAAATCACCCCATAAGGAGTGTTAACCTATGGAATTAAAAATTAAAAAATGCTCGGCAACCGCCGTATTACCCACCCGCGGCTCTGCGGGTAGCGCCGGCGCCGATTTGTACGCCGATATTTCAGAGCCCTTAACCCTGCAGCCCGGGGGTCGTGCCCTGGTGCCCACCGGCATTGCCATTGCCCTGCCCGACAGTGGCTACGTTGCCTACGTATTTGCCCGCAGCGGCCTGGCCATTCGCAACGGCATTACCCTGTCCAACTGCGTTGGGGTAATCGACAGCGACTACCGCGGCGAAATTAAGGTAGGCTTGGTCAATCAGTCCGACGCAGCCTATACCTTAAACCCCGGCGAGCGTTTTGCCCAACTGGTGATCTCTCCGGTGGTCGTTCCCACGGTGGTGGAGTGTGACGATTTAGACCAAACCGACCGGGGTGCCGGCGGCTTTGGCTCCACAGGCAAACAGTAAAAAATAAACGGCAGCCCCGGAGATAAACCGGGGCTGTTTTTGTATACGCCCCCGTCATAGTGGCGGTTAACCATAGAATACAGCAGAAAGGGTAATGTGTATCGCCTTCCCCTGGAGGGGAAGGGGGACCACGACAGTGGTGGATGAGGTGTAGTTGTCGAAAGGAAGCGTGTGAAAAAAGCCGCAACGTTCTTCAGGGCAACGGTTGCTGTGCAACCTACACCCCATCAGCCTCGTTTCTCTTGGCAGCTTCCCCTCAAGGGGAAGCCTTGTAAAGA
>CAZUJI010000266.1:0-2703 GCA_964620235.1 uncultured Eubacteriales bacterium | reverse complement strand
CTATTATACCACAAGGAGTTCAGGATCTCAATTTTCATTTAACTTAACAAAACGTAAAGACAATAAAGGAGAAATAACAATGAATAATGATGTATCAAAAATTTTATCAAATGTCACTTTACCTACAGCGAAACCGTTACCGATCATTCTACTATTAGATGTAAGTGGTTCTATGACTGAAAATGGAAAAATAGTTCAGTTGAATAATGCAGTACGAGAAATGATTGAAAGCTTTAGTGACAGTGAAACATTATTGGCAAAAATAAGTGTTGCGATTATCACTTTTGGAGGTTCTTCTGCTCAAATTCATCAGGAACTTACAGATTCAGATAAAATCGTATGGACTGATATGGTGGCTGAAGGAATGACCCCCATGGGAGACGCTATTAGACTCGCCAAAGAAATGATTGAGGATCGGTCTAAATTAAATAATACATATCGCCCAACAATAATATTGGTAAGTGATGGAATGCCTAATGACAATGGATGGGAACAGCAGATTGAGAAGTTCACAACAGAAGGTCGTTCATCAAAATGCGTGCGTATGGCTATGGGAATAGGCGTACCATCCGGCACAAGTGAATTCGAGGTTCTTAAGAAATTTGTAGGAGATCCAGAAATGGTATTTACGGCGGATGCGGCTTCGGATATTAAAAAGTTTTTCAGATATGTTTCATCAACTACAAGCCAGTTAACTCATAGCAATAATGTTGAAGAAACAAGAAAATCATTTCCAAAGCCTTGCGAGATACAATCTATTATATCCGATGATGATGACTTCGGTATGGGAAACATGATATGATTAGATATGGTGGATTTTCAACAATTGGGCAAACACATATAAATAATGGTTTGCCCAATCAAGACTCATTAGGAGTTTATCGTAGTAAAAAAAGAAAAAAAGAACTCGTTCTGGTTGTTGCGGATGGTATTGGCTCTCACAAACATTCTGATATTGGTTCCAAAGCGATTGTTAAGTCTGTAATAAAAAATGCTCATTTACTATATGATAGGGCAAACAAGAAAGAATTTGTAAAGAAAACAATGAAAACATTTTTAAAAAACATATCTCCGTATAAAAAGACAGAATGTGGAACGACATGTATATTTAGTGTTATATTCAAAGACCGTATTTGCTTTGGACAAATAGGAGATGGAATATGTTGTTATAAAATTAATGGAGAATTTCATATTTTAAACGATAAAGAGTCAGACTTTCTGAATGAAACAATATCGGTAACTAGTAAAAACAGCATGAACAGATGGGACATAAAATCTTATAGCAATCCTAAGACTTTTCAAATAATGATGGCAACAGATGGCGTTGCAGATGATCTTGTGCCAGATATGAGGGAAACTTTTTTGCAGAGGTTAAATGATGCAACCCGAGGTGGAAACACAAAAAAGATTGGTGATTTGATAGAACAGCTTTTTGCTAATTGGGAGAGGCCAATGTCATATGATGATAAAACAATGCTTCTTTGCTTTGAGGAGAGAAATATATGAAATGTTTTGATACAGACGGAAATGAATATGAAATTAATAAAAAAATAGGCCAAGGTGGACAAGGTGCCGTATATCGTGTTGAAGGCAATGATAAAATTGTTTTAAAATGTAGGACAAAAGCATTTTCTGATGAGATTGAAACTGATGAAGCTTTGTATGATAAATATTTGAATAAAATCTCTGAGTTAATTGCATTAAATTTAAAACACGGCATAGCTGTTCCTGAAGCTATGTTAAAAAAGCCATGTTGTGGTTATGTAATGAGATTTATGGAAGATATGGTTCCTTTAGAACATATTATTACACCGCAAATAAATTATTCTCAAAGCAATATAGAGGAACAATTTGATTATTGGTACAATGTATCGACTGGTGGGTATAAAAGACGACTTTTGATTCTTAGAGAGTTTGCAAATGTAATGAAAAAATTATATGATAAAGGTCTTGTATATGGAGATTTGTCACCTGGAAATGTATTTGTATCTTCTGATCCAGATAGTATTGAAGTTTGGTTGATTGATTCGGATAATATACACTATGAGAACGACAAAGCTGGATGTGTATACACTAATCTGTACAATGCTCCCGAACTTGTTAACATAGATATCCAGAGCGAATCAAATAATGTCGGAAACACAATAAAAAGTGACATATATTCATTCGCAATTTTAGCATATCAAATACTAACATTAAATCATCCTTTTTTAGGAAAACTTGACTATGATAATGTTGTTGATGATTGGGAAAATGACGATGGACAAGACGTAAGAGAAAGAATTTCGTACGGAATTATACCATGGATTAATGATAGCAAAGATTCATCTAATAGAAGTGAGCGTGGATTTCATTTTGACCTTTTGGGTGATGAATTAAAAAAACTATTTACTAAGACTTTTGAAGATGGCAAACTTCATCCGCAAGAAAGACCAAATATAAATATGTGGATTAAGGCTATTCAGGAGACCATAGATAATCTTAAAAGTTGTAATAATTTGGATGATACTAAAGAAACGAGACACTATTTTTTGGGCAAGCAATGTCCTTGGTGCGGTTCGACAGCAAAAAGTATTAGTATTAAAGCTAAAGCTTATGATGTTTATAGTATCGATGTCGACAACAAAAAAGAGCATTTCTACGTTATATATGGAACAAAGATTTTATCAAATACAGATAACGAAGTTTATATTAGTAATCGAA
>CAZUJI010000265.1:0-2711 GCA_964620235.1 uncultured Eubacteriales bacterium | reverse complement strand
CCGGCGGGGAGCTCAAGACTCATCAGAGCCTCAACAGTTTTGTTAGAGGGTCTGAGAATGTCGATAAGCCGTTTGTGTGTTCTGGTTTCAAACTGCTCTCTGCTGTCTTTGTACTTGTGTACAGCACGCAGGATGGTAACTACCTCTTTTTCGGTGGGCAGCGGGATGGGGCCGGAAACCTTAGCGCCGGTGCGCTTTGCGGTTTCAACGATCTTCTCCGCGGACTGGTCTACCAAAGCGTGGTCGTAACCTTTCAGTCTGATTCTGATCTTCTCTTTTACTGCCATGAATTTCGCCTCCTTAAAATCGTTGGCGGGCGGAGTTTTATGCCCTTGTTTTACGCTGTGCCGGGTGTTCCGCCGGTACACATTATAAAACCGGACCAACTGCCAAGCAGTGAATCCGGGGGAGCATAAAAGCTCTGTTGCTGTTTTGGGTTAGAAACAGCATACTAACGATTTGATCGCCCGGTTTATAAATCGGACATACTCCGTGGAAATTCCCCGACTCGAGGTCGGCCACCTCCCACATCAACGCATATCTGCACAAGCGTGCTTGATTATCATACCATAGTCAAGATGTAAATGCAAGTGTTTTTTACAAAATTTTTAAAAAAATTTTTGTGCATATCTACAAAGTTTTTTACCTTGCCCTACCCCGCAAAAAACAAGCCCTATATATAATGTAAGGGAACGCGAAAAACGCGCCCCCTTACACCAAAATTACCTCGGCCAAATCGGCAAACGCCACCGAGATATTTCCCAGCTCCACCGTTTTATGGCTTAAATCAATTTTTTGCAAAACCCCCGTTACCTGCACGTATTCTTGCTCGGGGGCATCATAATACACCAGCGTTACGGTATGCCCTGCCTGCAGGCTTACCAAGGCCTCGTTAATCTCCCCTGCCTTGTCCTCAGAGATGATTTTACGGGGCACCCGCTGCTTTTCTTTGGCGGCTAAGGCCCTGTGCAGCCCGTTAAGGGGCGAAAAGGGCGCAAACTGCTTGGCGCGGTCGGCGGCCGACATAGGTAATATAGGTTTAGCTTTCGCCACTTTTATGTCCTCCAATCTGACGGTTCCGCTCCATACCGGTGGCGGCGGGCTCTAAATTCATACCCTTTACAATAGAATTTTTACCGTACTTCTTTTTAATCTGCAGCATAGTGGTTTGCAGGGTATGATTGCGCTCTAACTCTTTGGGGTTGCTAAATAGGTCTAACTGCTGCACGCCGCTATCTTCTAAAACGTTATTACAGGTAATATGAATCCGCCGCACCTCTAACCGCGGATTAACGATACGGCGATACAGCGCCACCATCGCCGGGCGAATCAAACCGTCGGCATTGGTGGCTTGAGAGATTTTGGCGGTGCCCCGCGCCGGCTCGGTATGCAGAGCGTTGCTATACCCCACCTGCAGGGTGACCGATTCGGTAACCAAGCCCTTATCTACCAGCTCCAAGCACATCTGGTCGGTCATTTCTTTTACAATCAGCTCGGCCTCGGTAAAGGTATAGTCCCGCATAAGCACCTGACCGCTGGTCAGGCACTTGGTTTTAGAGGTATAGGCCTTAATTTGGGCAATGGTGGTGGGCTCGCGACCCCAAGCGTGGTCAATCAGCAGCTCGGCGTCTACCCCAAACCAACTGTAGAGCACGTCCTCGGGGTAATGGGCAATATCGCCCATAGTAAATAAATAGTGCTGCTCTAAGGTGCGGGCAATGCCGGGGCCTATGCGCCAAAAATCGGTCAATGGACGGTGGCTCCACATGGTTTGGCGGTAGGATTCCTCGGTTAGCTCGCCAATAAAGTCCTCGGCGTGCTTGGCGGTAATATCCAAGGCCACCTTGGCCAGGTATAAATTGGTGCCAATGCCGCAGGTGGCCCGCACCCCCACCGTTTGCAGCACGTCGGCCATTATTTTTTTAGCCAAGGCACGGGCATTACACTTGTGCAGGGGCAAATAATGGGTTACGTCTAAAAACGCCTCGTCTATAGAGTAGACGTAGATATCCTCGGGGGATACGTACTTTAAATACACACCGTAAATCTCGGCGGCGTAGTCGATATACTTTTGCATGCGGGGCGGCGCCATTATATAGGTAAGGTTTTTGGGGATTTGGAACACACGACAACGGTTTTTAACCCCCTTGGCCCGCAGGGCGGGGCTAACGGCCAAGCAAATGGTGCGCTCAGAGCGTTCAGGGTCGGCCACCACCAAATCGGTGGTCATAGGGTCCAGCCCACGCTCTACACACTCTACCGATGCGAAAAAGGATTTTAAATCAATGCACAAATATTGGCGTTCCAAAATATCCCCCCCTTTTTGCACAAAAAAGTGCGCGTTACAAAACGCGCACTCAAAACACCTTTAATAAGCTTTGCCCCAGTAGACCATATACTTGGCCGGCTTGCCGCAGCAAACGCAGGTATCACCCAAATGCTCTTGCTCTAACGGAATGCAGCGAGAGCCAACGCCGGTAACCTCTTTTACTTGGTCCTCACAGGCCTCGTCGCCACACCACATAGCCTTAATAAAGCCGTCACCCTTTTGCTCTAATGCAGCGGTAATCTCCTCCATAGAGGCGCAGGCGTAGGTGCGATTCTCGCGGTTGGCCAAGGCCTTTTGGTAGATACCGTCGCGCACGGCGGTGAGCAGCTCGGGGATTTTAGCCTCCAGCTCGTCCAGCGATACCACGATCTTTTCGCGGGTG
>CAZUJI010000264.1:0-2725 GCA_964620235.1 uncultured Eubacteriales bacterium | reverse complement strand
AAGAGGAGGAAAACAACAATGAAAACTTATGTAAAACCTGAATTAAAAGAACTTGTTTTAGCTCCTCAAGAGACCATTTCCGACTTAAGCTTAGGCGGCAATGGCTCCGAGATTATCGTTGACGGCGATCAATGGTAAGCTTTAAGAGCTAATTAAATAGTTCGCAGGCCGCTCCGGGGCAACCCGGAGCGGTTTTTTATTTATTCCCCGGGGAATAAATAAAGTAATAAGTAAAAGGTAATAAGTAAGAAGTATTGTGTTGCTTCGCAACGAATTTTAAAATGTTCCGCTTGGCGGAACACCAAACTTCTTCACTATTACCTCTTACTTATTACTTAAAAAAAGACCTACGGACGGCAAATGCCATTCCGTAGGTCTTTTTTAACTGTTCTACCACCGAACCTGCCAGCGGGGGCTGTATCCCTCACCGGTGGCTTCGTCGTGGGCCTCTTTAAATACCGATTTTTCTGCCTTTTCTTGCAGCAGACGGTCAAATTCCCCGTTGTCAAAGGGAATCTGCACCTCTGCGCCGCCCTTCCAGGCCGAAAGATAGGCCGCGTTGGAGATGGTCAGCTCGTTGATGCCCTCTACGCCGGGGGCCAGCAGCGCCTCGCCCTTTAAAACGGCGTTTGCAAAGTTCTGCAGTATGCCCGCGTGGGCCGTTTCGGGCGCGTCGGGCACAATTTCTTCATAGTCTGTTTGCGGTTGAATAAATCCGTGTTGCGAAGTAAAGCAAAACTCCCGCTCGGGCCGGGGCAGACGCCACCACTTTAATTTGCCCTCCTCCAGCACCAATTTGCCGCGGTCGCCGCTGATTTCTAACCGATTGGTGCCGGGACACTCCCCCGTAGAGGTAATAAAGGTGCCCGTGGCGCCGTTTGGGTAGCGGGTAAACACCGTAACGTCGTCCTCCACCTCAATGTGGTGGTACTTGGCCACGTCACAAAAGGCGGTAACCGAACAAGGCATACCGCAAATCCACTGCCAAAGGTCTAACTGGTGGGGGCATTGGTTGAGCAGCACGCCGCCGCCCTCACCTGCCCAGGTAGCCCGCCAAGCGCCTGAGTCGTAGTAATATTGGGTGCGGTACCAGTTGGTAATAATCCAAACCGAGCGCTTTAGCTCGCCCAGTTGGCCGCTTTGCACAAGCCGGCGCGCCTTGGCAAACAACGGGTTGGTGCGCTGGTTGAACATAATGCCAAACACGCGGTTGCTTTGCTGTGCTATGGCGTTTAACTCCCGCGCCTTGGTAATGGTTACGTCTACCGGCTTCTCCACCAACACGTGCAGCCCCGCCTGCAGACCGATTTTAGCAAAATGGGTGTGTAAGCGATGGGGAACGGCGATAATCACAGCGTCTATTTGCCCGCTGTGCATCATAGCCTCGGCGTCGTCAAATTGCGGCACGCCCCGAAAATTCTCGCGGCAGAATTCCAGCCGCTGGGGGCGAATATCGCACACCGCCGCCAGCGTCATACCCTCGATTTTGCCGCTGTAGATGCATTTGGCGTGGGCCGTGCCCATATTGCCGATGCCTATAATGCCAACGCGTACAACCTTCATAAAAATCCCTCTTTTTTATTTTGTGCCGTCGTAAGAGCCCTCGGTGTCGGCCACGCTCTCTACCACGTTGGTCTTGCGACGGGAGGTGGCTACGCGCTTCATCAGTTCTTCGTAATACAGGTCATTATCAATAGGGAGCGTAACCTCTTTGTTTAAAAAGGCCGACAAATGCATTGCGTTGGAGAGCATTACACCGTTAATACCCTCGCTGCCGTGGGCAACCAGCGGCTCACCCCGTAAAATGTGGGCTGCCCAAGCGTTCAGCACGCCGTTGTGCTGCGGATTTTGGCCGTCGGTTTCAACCTCAATTTGCTCAAATTTGATAGACGCAAAGGGGGTGGAGGCAACCTTGTTAAACTCGGCAGGGGTAACCTCAAACTCCCACACCTGCAGCTCGCCCTCGGCGACTACAATTTTGGCCTTTTCCAGCTGTACCTCAAAACGGTTGGTGCCGCAAGGGTCGCCGGTGGTGGTAACAAATACACCGGTGGCGCCGTTGGCAAACTCCATATAGGTGGTAACGTCGTCCTCTACCTCAATGTCGTGCCATTTGCCAAAGTGCAGCTTAGAGTGCACCTTAACCGGCATACCGCAAATCCATTGTAATAGGTCTAACTGGTGGGGGCACTGGTTCACCAGCACACCGCCGCCCTCGCCCGACCAGGTGGCGCGCCAATCGCCCGAATCATAGTAGTATTGTGAACGGAACCATTTGGTAATTAACCAGTTTACGCGGCGAATTTGGCCGTATTTGCCCGATTGTACCAGCTCCCGCATTTTGCGGTATACGTGGTTGGTGCGTTGGTTGAACATCATACCGAACACCACGTTGGGGTGCTTTTCGGCGCAGGCGTTCATCTCTTTTACCTGATTAACGTATACACCTGCAGGCTTTTCTACCATCACGTGAATCCCGCGCTCCATACAGGCTATGGCGTATTTGGGGTGGTCGTAATGGGGTACGGCAATAATGCAGGCCTCAATCAAGCCGCTGTCCAGCATTTCTATAGCATCGGTAAAATAGGTAATACCGCTCTCGGGCAGGCGCTCATTTTCGCGGGCGATTTCAAACTTTTTGGGGTCAATGTCGGCCACGGCAACCAGCTCTAACTCGGGGCTTTGGCCCTTCATAGAAATGCGCGCGGCGTGGGCCGAGCCCATA
>CAZUJI010000263.1:0-2763 GCA_964620235.1 uncultured Eubacteriales bacterium | reverse complement strand
CCGGCATTGAATACCGCACGTCGGCATCTTGGTTGTGGGTATATTCCACTTCCACCGCCGGGCGGTATTTTTCGCTTAACGGCATCGCGTTAATCAGATTCACCACACCTCGGGCGCGGCCGCTTTGGAATTGCTGGCCCACCAACTGGATGTCTTCAATCTTCCGCTCTGTCAATCTACCGTCCTCCGGCAATACCACAATGGCCACGTGCTGTATACCGTCGGCACGAAGCGCCGCCATACGGTGCCGGCCCTCGTGGTCGACCACCTGGCCGTTCTGCGTCACGTATACCAAAAAGGGCGTTTCCTCCTGTCGGCGCAGTTCCTCGGTGTCCAGACGGTCGGATTCGGCCTTGACCCGGTCAATGATGGCCTGGGTGCCGGTCAACCCTAAAAACTCTTCCGGGGTAATATAGGCTACGTACCCGCGGGAGTACCCCTCAAACCCAGGCTCTTTGGTACCATATTCCTCAATCAAAGAAGAAAGGCGCTGCTCTGTAAAAGATGCAACACCTTCGTTGTACGTATATGCAGTTTGTGCGGTGACCAAAGAAACAGGAATAATAACACTTGTATCT
Source organism: uncultured Eubacteriales bacterium (assembly GCA_964620235.1). GTDB lineage: Bacteria > Bacillota > Clostridia > Oscillospirales > Acutalibacteraceae > CAZUJI01. The sequence continues at coordinate 2,185 of CAZUJI010000263.1, read as the reverse complement.
GCGTATTTAACACGGTCACCCTTTAAGGAGTAACACGCTTGAAAACCTTGCATTATAAAGTCTTCTGATATTTCCCGCATTGCAGGCGTATAAGAATCCTCTGTTATGACCTCATAGGTTTTGCCCTTTATTTTCCGTTTTTCTGTGCGCCATCCACGGCTTGCTTTTGCCTGAGTTTGTTGATGTACGAACAGATGTCCCCCAGCTTGACCTTGACGACTTTCCCATCCTCTGTTTCTAGCGGCACTACTTTCTGTTTCAGTTGTTCGTATGTCTCCATCCGTTTCACCTCTGTTATTAGTATACCCTGTTTTACCGAAATTGTCAACGACCTCGTTATGCACCTCTTCCGGTTCCCGCTCGTCGGCAAACACCACGTCGGTACGGTCAATGTCCGGACGGATGCCCTTGCGACTCCTGTCGTCCAATAACCGACGCTGAATAACGTCGTTGGCCTCAATCTCGCCGGCGGTACGCTCGTACAGCTCTTTTGGTGTCAATTCTTTTCCCGATGCATCTTTGAAGACTTTGCCCTCTTTTATACGGTTTTCCCAGTATACCGAACTGGACCCACGGGCAAAACCTTCTATTCGTTGGATCAAGTGTTGCAGTTCGTGCACCACAATATCCACACGCAGCTCTTCCATTTCAGGTTTTACCAAATCGCTATGCAGCGTTAATTTATTATCTTCTGGGTCAAATTTACCCAAAGATATAGATTCTTTGCCCGCAGGAAGAAGCAAAAAATTGATTTTGCACTCCCTAAGCTCCGGATACGCAGCAAACAATGCATCGTGTTGTATTACTTCATCTAAAGGCAAACCGCTAATAAATTCCGGGTGATTATCTACAAAGTCGTAATATCGTTCCGCTTCTTCTTGACTTACCGCTCCATACATTGCCTTTAGAACTAATCGGCTAAATTCCTCGGCGTGCTGCGCGTAGTAAGAATCCACGTTTACGTCTATTGCTTCATCACTGATCTCAAACCGCCATTTGCCGTCCATACCCTTAAACCAACCGGTTTCTTGCCGTATGGTCTCTTCATCCACGCCCTGCCGCAGCATCCGCCGTGCCGCCGCCAATTGCATTTGGTCTGCGGTCTTTGCCTTCTCCCCGGCGTAGCTATGCTTCTCGGTGGTATCTGCGCTACCCTTGTCCACCGTTTCTTTCATACGGAGCATCATCTGTTGCAGTTTGATAAGGTCCTTTTCCACCGCAGTTCCCCGCAGGCGCTGGACCATACTTTTCACCCAGTCTACAAACCGCTCAAAAAGGTTGCGGTCCTTTTGCACCAATTCCTGCAAAAAGTCTGCCGTTACCTCGCCATCCCGGGCGCCGAACAGTTTATCTCCCACAAAGTCTGCGATGATTTCTTCTTCCAAGCGTTCCGGGGCCAGGTTATCATGGCGTTTTTTTGCGGCCGCAACAGCAGCGCCATAGTTTTCCCAACCTTTTTCGCGCATCCACTCTTTAAACACTTCACTATTTGCCGCATTTCGTTCAAGCAAATAATCGTGGAATTTGTCGTACAGCTTACTGTTTTTCAACCAATGCAACACTTCGTGCTTAAAGACAAACCGCAACGGGTCCTTGGCGTGGGGATTGATAGATACTTTATTACCGCTAATTTTACCATTAGCCAAACCACGCAGTTTAAAGTCTACCTCCAACCCTAATTTTTTACCGATTTCTACAAGAATCTGTTGCTCCGGGGTCAGTTCCCGGTCAATACCCAGCATTTCCCGGTAGTTCCCATCCTTGTCCTCCGGGTCATTCCGCACGTCCAGTTCATCAAAGATAGAATCGCTTTCGGGCATAAAAGAAGCAGACCCATCTGAGTCCGCTTGTGTGCTTATATTCTGTTGTACGAATTGATCTCTGTATGCAACTGCCTCATCGTATTGATCCTTTGTAAAGTGTTGCGTTGGAACATCTGCATCCGTATTAACCATAAATGCAATTTTTGGACTTCCGTGGTTTTCGGCAATGTTGTCGTGATCAAATTCCATATTATAGTCCATAATTGACGCGGTTTTGAAGCCAAATGTGTGCTCATACATTTCCATTAAATTCTGATACTGCGAAGCATAACAATCTAATGTTTTTGCTTTTTCTTTTACAATAGGAGCAATAGCACGCAAAAATCCCGACCTACCACTGGCATTAAAAACACTGATCAAAT
>CAZUJI010000262.1:0-2776 GCA_964620235.1 uncultured Eubacteriales bacterium | reverse complement strand
GGCACAGCGCGAGGTTAAGGTTCGCTTAGCTTTAGAGCAAATCGTTAAAAACGAGGGTATCGAGGTATCTGAGGACGAGCTCAACGCCGAGTACGAGAAGCTGGCTAAAGATTACAGCATCGAGGTTGACCGCGTAAAGGCCTTCATCCCCGCCAAAGACCTGTCTTTAGATTTAGCCGTTTCTAAGGCTGCCGATCTGGTAAAAGACAGCGCCGAGATTACCGAAGTGGAAAAGAAAGCCGAAAAAGCAGAATAATTTAAGTTTTTGTTTATAAACGGCCTAATTTTCACATACTATTTTTCAGTTAAATTTTTAGGAGCGTGAAATAAATGAATATGAGTACCATCCCTTACGTTATTGAGCAAACCAACAAGGGCGAGCGTTCTTACGATATCTTCTCCCGCTTGTTAGATGACCGTATTATTATGCTGTACGATCAGGTAGACAATAACTCTGCCAGCTTAATTATCGCACAAATGCTGTATTTAGAGGGCAAAGACCCTGAGAAGGACATTCACTTCTACATCAACAGCCCCGGCGGCTCGGTTTCTGCCGGTATGGCCATTTACGACACGATGAAATACATCAAGTGCGACGTAAGCACCATCTGCTTAGGTATGGCAGCAAGTATGGGCGCCTTTTTACTGGCAGCAGGTACCAAGGGCAAGCGTTACGCACTGCCCAACAGCGAAATTATGATTCACCAACCCTTAGGCTCTGCCGAGGGTCAGGCCACCGATATTCTCATTCACGCCCGCCATATTGAGCGCACCCGTGAGAACATCAACAAAATCCTTGCCGAGGCCACCGGCCGCCCCTTAGAGGAGATTATTCGCGACACCGAGCGCGACAACTTTATGTCGGCTGCCCAGGCTGCAGAGTACGGCCTGATTGATAAGGTTATTGAAAGAAGATAGTTTTGAACAACAGGGCCCGACCCCACCGGTCCGGGCCCTTATCTTTTTAATGGAGAGTCGTATATGTCGAATAACGAAACAGAACAAAAAGTCGTTTGCTCCTTTTGCGGCAAAAGCCAGGACCAGGTAGAGCGCTTGGTGGCCGGCAAGGGCGTGTTTATTTGCGACGAATGTATTGAGGTTTGCCACTCCTTATTGCTGGAGGATGGGGATTTACCCTACGCACCCCCTGCACCCCAACAAAAACGGGGCAGCAAGGCCCGGCAAAAAGAGTTCCGTCTGCCCAAGCCTATGGAAATTAAAGCCTATTTAGACGAGTACGTTATCGGGCAGGACGCAGCCAAGCGTACCCTGTCGGTAGCGGTGTACAACCACTATAAACGGGTTATGCTGGGGCAAAAAAGCGAGGTAGAGCTGGGCAAGAGCAACGTGTTGCTTTTGGGCCCCACCGGTGTGGGTAAAACCCTGCTGGCCCAAAGTCTGGCCAAGGTGTTAGACGTGCCCATCGCCATTACCGACGCCACCACCTTAACCGAGGCCGGCTACGTGGGTGAGGACGTGGAGAATATTCTGCTGCGTTTAATTCAGGCCGCCGATTACGACGTGGCCCGTGCCGAGCGGGGTATTATCTACGTAGACGAGATCGATAAAATCGCCCGCAAGTCTGAAAGCACCTCCATCACCCGCGACGTTAGCGGCGAGGGTGTGCAGCAGGCTCTGCTCAAAATTTTAGAGGGTACCGTATCTAACGTGCCGCCCCAGGGTGGCCGTAAGCACCCCCAGCAAGAGTTTATTCAAATTGATACCACCAATATCTTGTTTATCTGCGCTGGCGCCTTCGACGGTATCGAAAAAATCGTGGGCAAGCGCATCGGCGGCAGCGGCTTGGGCTTTGGCGCCGAAGTTAAAAGCAAGGCTATGTTAGAGCAAGAAGCGGTGCAGGAGCAGGTCACCCATCAGGATTTGGTTAAGTTCGGCCTAATCCCCGAGCTGGTGGGCCGCTTGCCGGTAATTACCGGCCTTCAAAGTATGACCGAAGAGGTCTTGCTGCGGATTATGACTGAGCCTAAAAACGCGGTGGTTAAACAATACCAGGCTCTGTTTGCTATGGACGACGTAAAGCTGGAGTTTACCCCCGAGGCTCTGCGCGCCATCGCCGAAAAGACCATAAAGCGCGATACCGGCGCCCGTGGCCTGCGCTCGATTATTGAAGAGGCTCTGCAAAAAACAATGTTCGAAACCCCGTCGGACTACACCATTGAGCGGGTAACCATCACCGAAGAGTGCGTTACCCAAGGGGCAGCGCCCCAACTGGTGCACAACCCCGACCGTGTGCCCAAAGCCCACAAGGCCCAGGCCGACATTGCCTGATAAAAGCAAAAAAGACCTTGCAGTGTTCTGCAGGGTCTTTTCTTATGTACCGATTATTTCTGGTTGTATTTTTCCAGCAGAGCCTTAATACGGTCTACCGGGTTGAGCAGCTTGCTGATGGAATTGTCGTAATTCAGGGTGTCAACCAACAGGGCGATGTATTTTGACATATCTACGTTTACGTGCCAATCACGCTCGGCCAAATCGGCAGGGGCGTAGGTTAAGTTGGTGGTAAACACCTTGTCAATAATGCCATCGGCGTGGTACTTGTCAAACTTGTCCAAGCCTTCAACAAACAAGCCAAAGGTGGTAAAGGCAAATACGCGGCGCGCCTTCATCTCTTTTAACTTGGTGGCAACGTCTAATAAAGAATCGCCCGACGAAATCATATCGTCAACAATAATAACGTCTTTACCGGCAACGTTGTTACCCAAAAACTCGTGGGCCTCAATGGGGTTGCGGCCGTTTACAACAATAGAGTAGTTGC
>CAZUJI010000261.1:0-2786 GCA_964620235.1 uncultured Eubacteriales bacterium | reverse complement strand
CGGTAAAACGGGTGGAGGCGTTGACGTACACCGCCGCAGCGTCAATTTCTTTTAAAAAACGGGCGGCGTTTTCATCGTTTTGGGTAACGATGCACTCGCTGTGGCCGCTGGAGTATTGCATAATATGCTCTACGGCCTGCCGGTAGCTGTCTACTACGCGGCAGGCAATGACGTAGTCTAAAAATTCGGTTTCGTAGTCGGTAGTAGTGACGGGAGCAACCGCCTGGCCCAAAATGGCGCGGGTGGCCTCGCAACCGCGGATTTTCGTGCCCTTCTCCCACAATTTTTGGGCAATGAGCGGCAGAGCGCGGGGGGCAATATCCTTGTGAATCAGCATCGTTTCGGCCGCGTTGCAAACCGAGGGTCGGGAGCATTTGGCGTTAAAAATAATCTCGGCTGCCATAGCCGTGTCGGCGGTGGCATCTACAAAAATATGGCAGTTGCCGGTGCCGGTTTCTATCACGGGTACGCTGGAGTTCTCGCACACCGCCCGAATTAGCCCTGCGCCCCCTCGGGGAATCAGCAGGTCTAAATAGGCGTTCATACGCATCATTTCGTTGGCCGAGTCGCGGCTGGTGTCGGTCACCAGAGCCACACAGTCGGAAGGGTAGCCCACACCCTCTAACGCTTGCCGCATAACCCGCGCTAAGCAGGTGTTAGAGTGTATGGCCTCTTTACCGCCCCGTAAAATGACCGCATTGCCCGCCTTTAGGCATAGGGCGGCGGCGTCTACCGTTACGTTGGGGCGCGCCTCGTAAATAATGCCGATAACCCCCATAGGTACGCTCCGTTTTTGAATATGCAGCCCGTTGGGGCGGGTGGTTTGCTCTAAAATGCGCCCCACCGGGTCGGGCAGAGCTATAATTTCGTCTACACCGTCGGCTATTTGCTCTATGCGCTCTTGGGTTAAGCGCAAGCGGTCTAAAAGCGACTCCGAAAGCCCGTTTTGCTGCCCTGCCGATATATCCTTACCGTTGGCGGCCAAAATCTCGGCTACGTTGGCCCGCAGCGCCGCCGAAATAGCGGCTAAGGCCTTGTTTTTGCTGTTGGTATCGGCCAGGTTTAAAAATCGCGCCGCTTTTTTGGCGGCTTGGCCCATTGCTTGTAATGCCATTTTGTTCGCCTACTTTGCTTTAAAAAGTGTGCCCACGTTGCGGCCGTCTAATAGGTCGTACATCCGTTGGGGGCGGTCGCCCGACATAATTACCATATCTATGTGATTTGCCATAGCGTATTGCGCCGCCTCTAACTTGGTGCGCATACCGCCGGTGCCCACCGCCGAGCCGCTGCCGCCTGCCGCCTCGATCATATCAGTGGTAACCTCGTTTACCACTGCAATCATAGAGGCGTGGGGGTCCTCGTGGGGGTCGCTTTCGTAATACCCCTCAATGTCTGAGAGGATAATCAGCAAATCGGCGCCCGACAGCACCGCCACAATAGAGGACAGGCGGTCGTTATCGCCAAATAAAATTTCTTCTACCGACACCGAGTCGTTTTCGTTAATAATGGGCACCGCGCCCATTTCTAACAGCGTTTCAATGGTGTTAATAACGTTTTGCTTACGCTCGGCGTGGTCTACAACGTCCCGATTGATTAAAATCTGGGCGGCCTTGTAGCCGTACTCTGAGAAAAAGCGGTCGTAAATGCTCATTAGGTCGCATTGACCAACGGCAGCGGCGGCCTGCTTGCCCCGGGTGTCGGTGGGACGCTCTTTTAAGCGCAGACTGCTTACCCCCACCGCAATGGCGCCCGAGGATACCAAAATAACCTCTTTGCCGCTGTTTTTCATATCACTGATGACCATAGCCAGCTGCTCGATTTTGCGCAGATTGGGCTTGCCGCCGACATAGGTTAGGGTAGAGGAGCCTACTTTAATTACAATTCGTTTTGCATTTTGGGCAGACATTTAAAATCCCTCCTTGGGGTGGTTAATCTTCATCCTTACCGCAGCAGCGCTTGTATTTTTTGCCGCTGCCGCAGGGGCATAACGCGTTTTTACCTACCACGCCCTTGCCCCGCACGGTGGCGGTGGGGCCGGTAGAGGATTCTTCGGCTACCTTTTCGCGCTTGACCTCTTCGTCGCGACGAATGCGCACCGACAGCACCAGCTTGGCGGTTTGCTCACGAATAGACTCGGTCATAGCGTTAAACATATCGTAGCCCTCGTTGCGGTATTCTACCACCGGGTTGTGCTGACCGTAGGCCCGCAGACCGATACCGCGGCGCAGCTCGTCCATAGCGTCAATGTGGTCCATCCAATGCATATCTACGCTGCGCAGCAGCATTACACGCTCTACCTCGCGCATCATCACGTCGCCGAACTCGGCCTCACGGGCGGCGTAAATCTCGGCCGCCTTGGCTTTCAGCAGCTCGGCCACTTCCTCAGCCGAGGTATCCCCCAGGGCTTGGGTGTCAAACCGCAAATCGTCAGCGGTGGTAATCCAGCCGTAAAAATAATCCCGCAGACCGTCTACGTTCCAGTTGTCGTGCACCACGGGGTCGGCCAAAAAGCGGCCGACGGCATCGTCGATGGTGTCGTCAATCATCTTTTGTACCGAATCCTTGATATCGCCGCCGTCTAATACCTTGTTGCGCTGGGCGTAGATCAGCTCGCGTTGCTTGGTCATAACGTCGTCGTACTCTAACACGTTTTTACGAATGGCAAAGTTGCGGGACTCTACCTTTTGCTGTGCCCCTTCTATCGAGCGGGACAGCAGCGCCGTCTCCAGCGGCATATCCTCGTCCACCCTTAGGGTTTCCATCATAGCGTAAATGCGCTCGCCGCC
>CAZUJI010000260.1:0-2789 GCA_964620235.1 uncultured Eubacteriales bacterium | reverse complement strand
CACCGGCAACGAGGAGTTAGACGCTAAGTGTGTAGCAGAGGCCAAAAGGGCCGGCGTTGTAAACTTAGAGGGTCACCGTTCGGTAGGCGGTATGCGCGCCACTGTTTACAACGCAATGCCCATTGAGGGTGTACAAAAGCTGGTTGAGTTTATGGCCGAGTTTGAAAAAAATAACGCATAAGAGGGTTTAAAAAATGGCAAACATTAAAACGTACAATAAAATCTCTAAGCCCGGCTTAGAGGTATTAGAGAAAAAGGGCTACGTGATTGGTGACGACGTTGCCAATCCCGATGCCGCTATCGTTCGCTCCGCCGCATTGCACGACGAGCAGTTCCCCCAAACCTTGCTGGCCATTGCCAGAGCCGGTGCCGGTACCAATAATATTCCGGTAGACCGTTGCGCCGAAGAGGGTATTGTTGTATTTAACACCCCCGGTGCCAACGCCAACGCTGTTAAAGAGCTGGTTTTGGCAGGCTTGCTTATCAGCTCCCGCCGCGTAATCCCCGCCATTGAGTGGGCCAAAACCTTAAAGGGCAAGGGCGCCGAGGTTGGCAAATTGGTCGAAAAGGGCAAAAGTGCCTTTGCCGGCCCCGAAATTAAGGGTAAAAAATTAGGCGTTATCGGCTTGGGCGCCATCGGTGTTATGGTAGCCAACGCCGCCAACCACTTAGGTATGCAGGTTTACGGTTACGACCCGTATCTGTCGGTAAACTCGGCCTGGAACTTAAACCACAACGCCGTGCACGCCTTAAGCTTAAAGGAAATTTACGAGAATTGTGATTACATCACCATTCACGTGCCGTTGAATGCACAAACCAAAAACTCCATCAACGCCGAGGCCATCGCTCAAATGAAAGACGGCGTTCGCGTGCTCAACTTCTCCAGAGATGCTTTGGTAAACTCTGAGGATATGCTGGCCGCCTTAGATGCAGGCAAGGTTGCCGCTTACGTAACCGATTTCCCCACCGACGAGATAATTGGGGTAGAGGGCGTTATCGCTATCCCGCACTTGGGTGCATCTACTCCCGAGTCGGAAGACAACTGCGCCAGCATGGCTGCCGCCGAGCTGGTAGAGTATTTAGAGCGGGGCAATATTGAGAACTCGGTTAACTTCCCTGCCATTTCTATGCCCATCAGCGGCGATTACCGCGTATGTATCATCCACAAAAACGTGCAAAGCGTGTTAAGTAAAATTACCACTTTATTTGCCGACGCCAACCTGAACATCGAAAATATGCTCAATAAGGCCCGCAGCGATTTTGCTTACACTATGCTGGACGTTAAGGATTGCGACAAGGCTGTGGTAGACACCATTGCCCAAACCATTGCCTCGCAAGAGAATATCATCCGCGTTCGCGTCATCTAAAAGCAAACCTACAAAAGCACTCGGTGAGCACCGAGTGCTTTTTCTTTGTGAATTTTTAACTCTTTGGGTTGCAAAAACGACCGTGGTGCAGTATAATCAATAAGAAATATAAAAAGAGGATTTTTGCCTTTTTAAAATATCGGAGGTTTATTATGGCACAAAGAATTGCTCGCGGTCGCCAAAAACGGCGCGCCCGCATCAATATATTCCCGGCGCTGCACTTAATCATCACATTGGTTTTGGCGGTGGCCTTAATTGTCGTGGCCGTTGACCGCGCCAAGCTGCAGGATAGGGTAGAGCAGCTCTCGTCTGCCGTGCAAACCGGTGGCGACGAAACATCCGGCACATCTTCAGAGGAGGGCACCTCTTCTCAAGGCCCCACTGCGTCACAGCAGTGGGCAATGAACGAGGTAAACCAGTGGTACTTGAAATTGGTCAATTACGAAAATGCCCTGCCTTCGGACTTTAATATCGAAACCGAGCTGATTAACACCGAATACGCCCGTAGCCATCACCGCTTTGACGTGCGCGCTATGGATGCCCTGAAAAGCTTATGTGTCGCTGCAGAGAACGACGGAATTGATTTGTTTATCATCTCGCCCTACCGCACCTACAATACCCAAGCCTCGTTGTATCAGGCTGAGGTGCAAGAGTGGTTAGATAAGGGCTATGCCCAGGCCGCCGCAGAAGAAAAGGCCGCCACCATCGTGGCCCGCCCCGGCACCAGCGAGCATAATTTGGGTCTGGCGGTGGATTTTAACTCGGTAGAAGAAAATTTTGACCAAACCGCTACCTATCGCTGGCTAAAAAGCCACGCGGCAGACTATGGCTTTATTATGCGCTACGCCAAAGACAAGCAGGATATTACCAAGGTAATCTACGAGCCTTGGCACTACCGCTACGTTGGGGTAGAGCACGCCAAAGCCATTAACGATTTAGGGTACTGTCTGGAGGAATACGTGGAGTACCTCAAAAACGGCGGCGCGGCACAGTAATTTGCAGACCACAACCATATTTTTATAAAAAAGGCTTGACAATTGCTTTTTATGTTGGTATAATCTTTTAGACAACAAAGAAGAACAGTATCTCCCGTTCTCACCTCAAGGTTTTGTCTGTTGAGGTCAATAGCTTTAAAAGTGTTATGCTTTTGTTACTATTGGTGCGGACGGTGTTATACTGTCCGCACTTTGGATTTATACAGGTAACGGAGGTGCTACCCATTAGCAGCAAGGAGCAAATGATCAACGAAGAGATCCGCGACAGCGAGGTTCGTGTTATCGACACAGACGGTTCGCAGCTGGGGATCATGTCGGCAAAAGAGGCTTTAGAAAAAGCCTACGCCAAGGATTTAGACCTTGTTAAAATTTCCCCCAACGCGGTTCCGCCGGTGTGCAAGATTATGGACTACGGCAAGTACCGCTT
>CAZUJI010000259.1:1981-2825 GCA_964620235.1 uncultured Eubacteriales bacterium | reverse complement strand
AATCAAAACCGGTAATTTCAATATTATAAAAGTTTGCCGCAGAGTGCATCTCGTTACGGAGCAATATGCCGCAATAGCCCTTGCGGTCAGGGTCGCCGGAGCGAATGGCCACGTTGCGTACTGCGCCGGTGTTATTGGCAAAAAACACAATACCAACTGCGCCGGGGTTACCAATGCCGGTATCAATGGTTATATTCTCAAAATAATTACTGTAGCTAACGTTAGAGCGTTCGCCGTTCATAAAGCTAACCACCGGCCGCTGTTGCCCAAACTCGAAGCCCTTGCAGTGGTCTTTCAATTTAAAAACCGTACCCTCTTTGCTTTGACCGATAAACCGCAAAAAGTTAGAACACTCAAAGCCGCCGGATTGATAATGGTACATATAGCTTTTTAAATTATCCATTCGGTAAGAAATGGTATCGCTGATTAAATAGGTACCGTTAGGAAAATATAACGCGGGGAAAAATTCTCTGTCTTGCACCCAATCTAAAACCCAAATTCTACCCTTTTGCACACGGCTGGCGCTGTTGGGGCCAAAACGAGTACCCTCGGGCTTACCAACCAAATAATCGTACTCGGCCTTTAAGCCGTCGATATATTTTTGCATAAAACTATCTATAATAGAACATATTTTATCGGTACAATCTTCTTTACCGGTATTATCTAAATTATAGGGCGGTTTGGTTACGTCAATAATGCCCTTACAATTCTCCGGAAAAATAACGTTTTGATAGTTTTTCATTACAGCACCTCATTTAATAATCTTTTTAAATTATAGCATATTATGAAAGAAAAATAAAGATAAAATATCGTTTTTTTGCACAAAATAACATTTTAACCTATA
>CAZUJI010000259.1:0-1971 GCA_964620235.1 uncultured Eubacteriales bacterium | reverse complement strand
TAGGCTGTTAACAAAATGCTCTATAAGCTCGGTTAGTTTAGGGGTAACACTCTTCCCTGCTTGTTGCACCTCTTGATGCGATAACGGTGAAGCGCTGATACCCGCCGCCATATTGGAAATACAACTGACGCCGCAAACGTTTATGCCCATATGACGTGCCGCAACGGCCTCGCAAACGGTGCTCATTCCAACGGCGTCGGCACCTAAAAGCTTTAGCATACGAATCTCTGCCGGCGTTTCATACTGCGGCCCGGTAAGTTGCACGTATACACCCTTTTGCAGGCCCATACCGCAAGCATGAGCACTGTTTAACAGTTTTTCTCGCAGTAACCTGTTATACACCCGCGTCATATCGGGGAATCGCGGCCCTAATTCGTCTAAATTTTCGCCAAGCAAGGGTGAAGGTACAAAGGTAGAAATATGGTCGGTAATCAGCATTAAATCCCCGGGGCGAAAATCGCTGTTGACACCTCCGGCGGCATTGGTCAGCAATAAGGTTTTAATACCCAATAATCCCATCAGACGAACGGGCATAACCACCTGCTCCATTGTGTAGCCTTCGTAAAAATGCACGCGGCCCTGCATAATAACACAAGGCTTGCCGGCGTACGCGCCAAAAATAAAACGGCCGTTATGCCCGGCAACCGTAGAGGTAGGAAATTCGGGGATATCTTTATAATCCACTTGCGTATGCACTTGCATATTTTGCAAAATACCTCCAAGGCCTGAGCCTAATACAATACCGATTTGCGGCTCAAAATCGCCGATTTTCTGCTTTATAAACTCTTTTGCATTCGTTAATGCTCTCATTCCTATTCCACCGTTTCAAAATAGTAATTCTTAGACAAAAAATCCTCTGCATCTACTGCATTTTGGTTATATGCCAACAACAATTTTATATATGCCGCAGCAGGTGCCATTGGCGGCAACGATTTTGCACCTGCAGCTAAAATCTCTTGGGTCGTGCGGTAGAATTTGCTCATTTTTTTTGGTGTAAGCAGGTAAACGGGTAAGTTTTTCCGGCTGCACTTTACTACAAAATCCGGCAACGAATACCCCTCTTGCGTACACGCCGTAGCAGAATGGTAGGTAAAATGCAATATCGCACTAAACCCGTCTGAATTTAACGAATTATAGAGTAAACCCGGGTATGGTGACAAAAGCAAAATTTTGTTTGAAAAAGTATAATCCGCCTGTGGCATTGCTTGATTCTTCTCGCGTAAAAAACAGCTTGTATTCAATATAATTTCTTCACCTTCAACAGTGGCAAAGGGTTGATGAAAATAATCTGAAAAATCATCGGTATACCCGTCGGCGATATTTAATCGTGTTGCTAAAAAAACATAATCTTTACCGTTGGAATTTTGATAGGTACAAAAAACACCCTTTATTTGATTTTGAACAAGCAAAACCGCATTTCTAAAGTTGGGTAAGGCGTTGCTGCCAGGCTGGTCGGGCGTAATATTGGCCGAAGCAAAAACAATACATTTTCCGCAACCGCCAAAGCATAAGCCCACCGCCGCCGCAGAGTAAGGCAAGGTATCGGTACCGTGCAAAATAATAATACCGTCCCACTCCCCTGCTACGGACTGCTTTACGGCCGTTAGCAATTGGCCGATTCGCTCGGGTGTGCTGTCTTCGCTAAGCATACAAAGGGGCGAAACCACCGTAAAAGTATCTTCGTTACCGTATTTTTGGCAGTATAAGCTTAATAAATCGGTGTCTGCCGAGGCAGATAATGCGATTTGGGTATTTTTTGCCGTACTGCAAACGGTGCCGCCGGTTTGCAAAATTAAAATATTTTTCCCCATTATTCAACCAACTCTCCTATGGCTGTTGTACCCTGTAAATCAATAATGTTAACCCGCTTTAATTGGGTGCGAATGTCGTGATTTGCTCGCACCTGCACGCGGGTATAGTTTTCGCTGTAACCGGTATAATATCCGTCTTCTAACGTTTCAAATAAAACCG
>CAZUJI010000258.1:0-2826 GCA_964620235.1 uncultured Eubacteriales bacterium | reverse complement strand
AAAAGGGATAGGTGGCCTTACCTATCCCTTTTAACGAAATGGAGATGCTTCTCTGTGAACCTCAAAACCTTCTTTCCTAAAAAAGGTTATTTAATCTGCATTGACAGCGACGGCTGCGTGATGGACACGATGGATATAAAGCACCACCGATGCTTTGGCCCTTGTATGGTAAAGACCTGGGGGCTGGAGCATTGGGAAAAGGCCATACTCTCCCGCTGGAACGAAATCAATTTGTACACCCTGACCCGAGGTGTAAACCGCTTTAAGGGGTTGGCTATGGCGTTAAAAGAAATTAACGCCGAGTATTGCCGCATTGCCGACTTAGGCGATTTGGCAGAGTGGGTAGAAACGGCCGACGAGCTATCAAACCCCGCCTTAGCCAGAGCCATAGAACAAAAACCAAGCTCCGACTGTCTGCAAAAGGCACTGCAGTGGAGCAACGCCGTTAACACCGCCATTACCCTGTTGCCGCAAGAGGCACTTCGCCCCTTTCCCTTAGCCAAAGAGGCCTTACAGCTGGCGCATACGATGGCCGACGTGGCGGTGGTATCCAGCGCCAACCGTGCCGCGGTGGAGGAAGAATGGGGTCGCCACGGTTTGCTGCCCTACGTAGACCTACTGCTTACCCAAGATGCAGGCAGCAAGGCCTACTGCATTGGCGAGCTGCGGGCCAAGGGCTACGCCCTCGACCGTATTTTAATGTGCGGCGATGCACCCGGCGACCTGCAGGCGGCGCAAAAAAACGGGGTGTTCTTTTACCCCATTTTGGTGCGGCAAGAGCGTGACAGCTGGCACGAATTTGTAAGCTGCGCCTACCAAAAGCTGTTGGAGGGCACCTACGGCGGCAGCTACCAGCAACGTAAAATTCGCAGTTTTTTAAATAATTTAGGTGACGAGAGCATTTAAAAAAGGAGATTTACTATGGTAGACCTGAAAGCAAGACCTTACTATTTAAGTGACGAGGATATTGCCTGGGTAAACTCCACCCTTACCGGTATGACCGACGAAGAAAAGGTGGGGCAGCTGTTTTTTCAGTTAACCGCAGGCATAGACGAGGCCTATTTAAAGGAATTGATGGAGAAATATCACTTAGGCGGTTGCCGTTACAACAATATGCCGGCGGCAGCGGTGCAAATGCAAAACCGCACCCTGCAAAAATACGCTAAGGTGCCCCTATTTATTGCCTGCAACACCGAGGCCGGCGGCAACGGCGCCTGCTCGGACGGCACCTATATTGGCAGCGGTATAAAAATCGGCGCCACCGGTAACCCAAAATACGCCGAGGATTTAGGTCGCTACGCCAACCGGGAGGCGGCGGCAGTGGGCTGCAATATGGCCTTTGCTCCGGTGTGTGACATTCACTACAACTGGCAAAACACCGAGGTGGTAAGCCGTGCCTTTGGCAACGACCCAAAACGTGTAGCCGAAATGAGCAAGGCCTATTTGCAGGGCGCCCACTCTATTGCGGGGTTTGCCTGCGCGGCAAAGCACTTCCCCGGAAACGGGCAAGACTTTAGAGATGCCCACATTGCCAATAATATTAACAGCTTTGGCAAGACTAAATGGATGGCCACCTACGGTATGGTGTACAAAACCTTAATTGATGCCGATTTAGACGCCGTTATGGGCGGCCATATTATGATGCCCACCTATATGCGGGAGCTGTACCCCGAGATTCGGGACGAAGAAATGCAGCCCGCTACCCTATGCCCCGAGATTATGACCGGCCTTTTGCGGGATACCTTGGGCTTTAACGGTATGGTGGTGACCGATGCCAGCCATATGGTGGCTATGACCGACCGTATGACCCGCAAAGAGATGTTACCCGCCAGCATTAACGCCGGTTGCGATATGTTCTTATTCTTTAACGACCCCGACGAGGACTTTGGCATTATGTTAGAGGCCTATCAAAACGGTACGATTTCCGAAGCCCGTATGACCGAGGCTTTAACCCGCATTTTAGGCTTAAAGGCCAAAATGGGTCTGCACAAAAAAGCCGCCGATGCGCTGGTGCCCGGGCAAGAGGCCTTGGCCACTCTGGGCAGTGAGGCCTACAAGGCCGCCCAGCAAAGCATCAGCCAAGAGAGTATTACTTTGGTAAAATACAAAGACCCGGAGGTGCTGCCTTTAACCCCCGAAAAGTATAAGCGCATTATGATCGTTTACGTTAAGGGCGCGGCAGGGCCTATGGACGCTTTGGTGCAAATGGCTATGGGCGGCGGCGCGCAAAAAAATCCCGCCGAGGACCTGCGGGACCGACTGCTTGCCAAGGGGTTTGACGCCTTTATTTACGAGAGTCCGTTGGACAAAATGAAGGCCGCCATTGCCGCCGGTGAAAAGCCCAACCTGAATTTGTACTTTGCCGGCAAAAACGCCATTCGGGACTTTGTTGCCGGGCAGGATTTGGTAATTACCCTATGTGACGTAATGAACGGCCGCCCCAGCTTTGGCCTCTCCAAGGGCGGCGGCGAGATTCCCTGGTACGTGTTTGAGCTGCCGGTGGTGGCCATCAGCGTCAACGTCCCCACTATGCTGGCAGACATCCCCCAGGTCCGCACCTACATCAACGCCTACGACTCCAAGCCCGGCACCATGGAGGCTTTGGTGGAGCAGCTGTTGGCCGGACCCGAGGCCTTTAAGGGCCAAGACCCCATTGACAGCTTTTGCGGCCTTTGGGATGCGAAGATTTAACGGATTACACAACACAACAAGCCCCTCTTACCAAAAGAGGGGCTTATTTTTGCGAGACGATAGCCCCTGCGTTGGGTTTTGATGGGATGCGAATATATTTTTATTGCAAATATGGGTCAAAATCGGTATACTGTA
>CAZUJI010000257.1:0-2840 GCA_964620235.1 uncultured Eubacteriales bacterium | reverse complement strand
AAAAAGAGTGGTACCGCGGAAGGTTAAATGTGCATTTAACGTTTTCGTCTCTTTACAAGCAGGAGACGAAGGCGTTTTTTTATTGGCTTTTGCTCCATAAAACGGTATATCTTTTATTAAAGGAGTTTTAGTTATGAAAAAGATTCAAATTGCAGACGTTACTTTAAAACAGCTGGCCAAAGCGCGGGATATTTCGCTGTTATTCCGCGAAAAAACGGCCATTGCCGCCTGCGCCGACGGTTTGGGCGTAGACGCCATAGAGTTAGCCCCCATTCAAAACCTGCGGGAGGATACCATTATTTATAAAACCATCGCCCAAAACGTTAAAAAGAGCGTTTTGGCCCTGCCCGTAGGCTTTACCGCCCAAGAGGTAGCCAACGCCTGGAGCTGCGTGCAGGCCGCCAAAGCCCCTCGCCTGCAGGTAGAGGTGCCGGTGTCTACCGTGCAAATGGAGTATATCCACCACTTAAAGGCCGAAAAAATGGCCCTTAAAATTGCCGAGCTGGTGGCCGACGCCAAGGGCTATTGCGGCGACGTTGAGTTTATCGCCCAAGACGCCACCCGTGCCGATGCCGACTTTTTGCTTACCGCCGTGCAGCAAGCCGTAAACGCAGGTGCCACCGCCGTTACCCTGTGTGACGATGCAGGCGTAGCCCTGCCCGCCGAGATTGCCGCTATGGTCAAGGCCGTAAAGGCAGCCGTGCAGGTGCCGGTGTTCGTTCAGGTGTCCAACAGTATCAGCTTAGCCGTTGCCGCCGCTATGGAGGCTGTGGCCGCAGGTGCCGACGGTTTAAAATGCGCTATGGTGGGCAACGAAACGTTGCTTATGGGCAAGCTGTGTGACGCGGTAAACGCCCGCGGCAACGCCTTTGATGCCGAGCTGGGTCTGCAAAACACCAAAATTCACGCCAGTATCGACGATTTGCTCAACAGCATCCGCCATCAAGCCTACGCCGATTCCCCCGAGAGCAATGCCGACGCCCAAATTCTGTTAGATGCCGACAGCACCTTAGCCCAGGTGGCCCAAGCCTCGGCCTTGCTGGGGTACGATTTGTCCGACGAAGATTGCGGCAACGTACAAAAGGCGCTGGCGCAGGTGTGCGAGAAAAAGGGCAGCGTAGGCGCCAAAGAGTTAGAGGCCTTAATTGCCGGCTGGGCAATGCAAGCGCCTTCTACCTATCATTTAGAGAATTATACCGCCAACTGCGGCAACTTAACCACCGCTATGGCGCAAATTACCTTAAAATGCGGTGACGAGCTGTTAAGCGGCGTCAGCGCAGGCGACGGCCCTATTGACGCCGTATTCCGCGCCATTGAGCAATGCATTGGCTACCACTACGAGTTAGACGATTTTCAGGTGCAGGCCGTTACCGAGGGCAAGGGCGCTTTAGGCTCGGCCCTGGTGCGCTTGCGCAACAACGGCAAGCTGTATTCGGGCAACGGTATTTCTACCGACATTGTGGCCGCCAGCATTCGGGCGTATATCAATGCCTTAAATAAGATTGTATTTGAGGAGAAATAAAATGAAAATTGTATTTTCCACCAAAAACGTTAACCGCGCTTCGTTTTTGGATATGTGTCGGTACGCCTATGACTACGGCTATACCGGCTTTGAGATTTACGACGCTTTAAAAGAGCGTAAGCAGCACGCCGACAGTATCTTGCGCACCGACCGCACCGCCGATGCCAAGCGCAAGCTGTTAAACCGCGGCCTGGCCGTTTCGGCGCTGACCTTTCCCACCTCTATAGAGCAGGCCGAGGTTACTGCCGACGCGTTGGTTAAATACGTAGATATGGCTGCCAACGCCGGGGTAGAGCGGGTGATTTTTCGTATGGAGCAGCCCCTGGCTGAAGACGATATGGCCCAAAAACTCACCGCCGCCATTCGCCGCGCCGAAAAAGCCGACGTGCAGATTTTGTTTGAAACGGTGGGCTATCTGTCAGACACCGAGCGGGTAATCGACGTCATCAATTTCTTCTCTTCGGCCGCCATCGGCGCCGCTTGGAACGTGCGCGGCACCTATTTTGGCGCAGGCGAGAGCGTAGAAACCACCATCAAGCATCTGGGCGCCTACATTAAATACGTGCGCCTTGGCGATATGAAGGGCGGCAAAACCGCGCTCATCGGCGAGGGCGAGCTGCCCGTGCCCCAGTTTATCAACGCCTTGTCCTCTTTGAATTTCGAGGGCTATATCTGCGTGGCCTGGAACGACGAGATCAACGATGCCGACATTGTTTTAACCCACTTTGCCAACTATATTGCGGGCTTGAATCGCGACAAAAAGGAGTACGACCACGCCTATTATAATCGCGCCAAAACCGGCACCTTCGTTTGGAAAAAGTACGACATTGTAGACGCCACCTTTGCCGACGTGTTGGATACAATGGTAGAGCACTACCCCGACCAATACGCCTTTAAATACACCACGCTGGATTACACCCGTACCTACGCCCAGTTCCGCCGCGACGTTGACGAGTGCGCCGCCGCGCTGATCTCTTTGGGTGTAAAAGCGGGCGACCACGTAGCCATTTGGGCCACCAACGTGCCGGCTTGGTTTATTACCTTTTGGGCAACCACCAAAATCGGTGCCGTTTTGGTTACCGTAAATACTGCCTATAAAATTCACGAGATTGAGTATCTGCTCAAGCAGTCCGACACCCATACCCTGGTTATGATTGAGGACTGTAAGGATATCAACTATAAAGAGATTATCGAAGAACTTCTTCCTGAACTCAAAACAATGAAACCGGGAGATGCGATTTACTCCAAGAATTTACCTTTTCTTCGGAATGTGGTTACGGTGGGATTCTCTATGGACGGATGCCTTACCTGGGAGCAG
>CAZUJI010000256.1:0-2842 GCA_964620235.1 uncultured Eubacteriales bacterium | reverse complement strand
GACGCTATCCACGACACCGTTCACGAGATGGCCCGCGACGAAGCAAGACACGGCAAGGCATTTGAAGGCTTACTGGCTCGCTACTTCAAATAATCTAAGCAAATTTTGGGGGAGTGTGCAAGCACTCCCCTTTTTGTCCAAAATAAAAACAATCAAACTACAGGAGGAAGACAAAATGAAAAAGAGTTTCGCAATTTTACTGGCCGTTCTTTTCTGTTTGAGCCTTTCCGCCTGCACGCTTGAGATCAAAACCGGCGGCGCAGGCGAGCAAGCACCCACCTCGGCACCGGCAACCACCTCTACCGGTAGCGCAACTGCTCCGGTGGGCGACGCTACGTCAAAGAACGGGGGCAATCAGGTGACCTCGGCAACGGCCACCCAAACTTCGTCGGGCGCGCTGCTTACCCGTGACCAAGCCTTGGCCATTGCTTTACAAGCGGCGGGGCTTACAAAGGCCGACGTTCGGGACGTTGATGCCGAATTAGACCGGGAATGGGGCGCCACCCTTTGGGAGGTTGATTTTGAATCCGGTACCACCGAGTATTCCTACGATGTTGACGCCTATACCGGCCAAGTGGTAAAGCGAGAAAAAGAACGGGACTAATACCCCAAAAACAAAAGAGGGCAGAGAATTTTTATAAATTCTCTGCCTTTTTTTGTGAATTATTTTTCCGGCGGGAGGCGGTTTTCCGTAGAAATACGTCCGAATTTGTGCATTGCGTTCGTACTGTCGGTATGCTACAATGAAAAAAACGGCAACCGAGGTGCAAACAAATGAAAAAGTACACCATTGGAATAGATTACGGCACTCTTTCCGCCCGCGCAGTGCTACTGGAGCTGGCCACCGGCAAGGCCTTGGCCACTGCCGAATACCCGTACCCTCACGGAGTAATTGAAAACACCTTTTTAGACGGTACCCCCTTGGCCGCCGGGGTGGCCCTGCAGCACCCGCAGGACTATTTAGACGCCCTGCGGCATACGTTTGCCAATGTGACGGCTGAAATAGATACCGCCGAAGTGGCGGGGATTGGCATAGATTTTACCGCCTGCACGATGTTGCCGGTGACCGAAGACGGCACACCTCTTTGTTTTATAGAGGAATTTAAAAATGAGCCCCAGGCTTACGTAAAATTATGGAAGCATCACGGCGCCCAAGCCGAGGCCGACGAAATTACCGCGCTGGCGGAGCAAACCGGGGAGCCCTGGCTGGCAGCCTACGGGAATAAGGTATCCAGCGAATGGTTGTTCCCTAAGCTGTACGAAATTTTACACAATGCCCCCGAAGTGTACAATAAAACCGCCCGATTTGTAGAGGCGGGAGATTGGCTGGTGTGGCAACTCACCGGGCAAGAAAGTCACAGCAGCTGTATGGCCGGCTACAAGGGGCTATGGAACAAAAAAGCCGGCTACCCCGAGAACCGCTTTTGGGGGCAGCTTGACCCACGCCTTAGCCACGTGGTGGGCACCAAAATATCAAATAATATTATTGCCTCAGGCACCAAGGCAGGCGAGCTGAACGCTAAGGGCGCCGATATTACCGGCCTGCCCCAAGGGGTGGCCGTTGCCGCCCCGGTCATCGACGCGCACGCCGCTATGCCGGCCTTGGGCATTACCAAGCCGGGCAAGCTGATGCTCATTTTAGGCACTTCCTCCTGCCATATCCTGCTCCACGGGCAGGAGGTGGATATTCCCGGCATTTGCGGGCGGGTGACCGACGGGGTCATTCCCGGCTACGTGGCCTACGAGGCCGGTCAGGCCGGCGTGGGGGACAGCTTTGCCTGGTTTATGCAAAATTGCGTGCCCGAAAGCTATACGCGAGCCGCCATAGCGGCAGGGCAGAGTATCTATGCCTATTTAGACCAAAAAGCCGCCACGCTGCAGGTGGGGCGAAACCGCATTATGGTCTTAGATTGGTGGAACGGCAACCGCACCCCCTACGTAGACGCCGCTCTTTCGGGCACTATCGTGGGGCTGACGTTGCAGACCCGACCCGAGGATATTTGGCGCGGGTTGATAGAATCCACTGCCTACGGCACCAAGGCCATTGTAGAGCTGTATGAAAAATACGGCATACAAATTCACGAGATTGTGGCTGCGGGGGGCATCGCGCAGAAAAATCCGTTGCTTATGCAAATTTATGCCGACGTGTTGGGCAAGCCCATCTCGGTCAGCGGCAGTAACCAGGCCGGTGCCAAGGGCAGCGCCATTTTTGCCGCCGCTGCCGGCGGCAAATTTGCCGATATAACTGCCGCCGCCAACACCTTGGCCGACGGCACTTGCGCCACCTACGCACCCAACGCCGAAAGTACGCAAAAATATCAAGCGCTCTACGCCGAATACAAGCGTCTTTCGACCTATTTTGCCCAAGAAAACCAAATAATGCACAAATTATAGTAAAATCCCCGACAAGCATTTACCCACGCCTGTCGGGGATTTTTGCCCTTATTGGTTCTTAACGCTCTGCAGGGCGGCCAGCAGTTGGTTTATATCCTGAGGGGTGTTAAACCAGCCGGGGCCGACTTGAAGCGTTACGGGCTGCTGAAAAATAAAAACACCCAAAACCACAAGGCTTTGAGTGTTGGTGCGGGCTGACTTGAACCTGTACCGAGTTGCCCCGACTAGAACCTGAATCATTTAATAGATGGTTCTGCATAGCGCTTCCCATATCATTAAAGTTCCTTTGAAACCGCATAAATAAAGGCTTTTCCGACGAAAACAGTGATTTTATCAGTAATTCGGTAAAATCACTGTTTTTGATGTTTTATAGAACTTTGGAAGACGTTTGGAAGACAACATTAAATGATATAAAAACGTTTATAAATAATAAAAAGGGAGGTTCTCG
>CAZUJI010000255.1:0-2843 GCA_964620235.1 uncultured Eubacteriales bacterium | reverse complement strand
GTCATTGAGCAATTGGGGCTGAGCGAGCATATCAACAAACGGCCCACCATGCTTTCGGGCGGCCAGCAGCAACGCGTGGCCATTGCCCGCACCCTGGTTTTAAACCCCGACGTTATTTTGTTTGACGAGCCTATGTCGGCCTTAGACGTAGAGACCCGCCTGGCCTTGCGGGCCGAATTAAAGCGGATTCAAAAGGAATTCGGCACCACTATGGTGTACATTACCCACGACCAGGAAGAGGCCTTTGCCATGTCTGACCGCATTATGATTATGCGCGAGGCCAACGTGGTACAATTAGATACGCCCGACAACATTATTGACCATCCGGCAGACGATTACGTGCGCTCCTTTGTTTTAAACAATCTTAAAATTAAGATCGACTCGCTGATGAAGTGTGTAAGAGGTTAATATGAAGATAGTAGGACGTAAAAAAACTTGGGATATCGGCAAAGCCGAATACATAAAGCTGCTGTTTGCCTTTGTGTTTATCTCTATGGTATTTATTCCGCTGATCCGTATGTTCAGCTATATGGATGCCGCAAGCATTCAGCAGGTGGTTACCGGCCCCAACTTTGCCAAAACCGTAGGCAACTCGTTGCTGTCGGCAGTGCTGGGCACCGTAATTACCGTAGCCATTGCCTTTTTGCTGGCGGTATGCATCAAACGTACCAATATTCGCTTAAAGGGCTTATTTGAGGTTATTTTTGTGCTGCCAATGCTGTTGCCCTCTATCTCTCACGGTATGGGCCTGGTTATTTTATTTGGTAACAACGGCATTTTAACCCGCTTTTTGGGGCTCAGCGGCAACATTTACGGCCTAACGGGCATTATTTGCGGCTCGGTACTGTACGCCTTCCCCGTGGCCTATTTAATGCTCAGCGACGTTTTACATTACGAAGACGGCTCGGCCTACGAGGCGGCCGAGGTGCTGGGGATTTCGAAATTCAGGCAGTTTACCTCTATTATGCTGCCCTTTTTGCGCAAGCCCTTAATTTCGGTAATTTTTGCCGTGTTTACGATGATTATCACCGACTACGGTGTGCCCTTAATGGTGGGCGGTAAGTACACCACCATTGCTGCGGTGATGTATCAAGAGGTAATTGGCCAGTTAGATTTCTCTAAGGGCGCCGTGTACGGCTGCTTGCTGTTGATTCCGGCGGTAATTGCCTTTATTATTGACCTTATGAACAAAGACCGCGCCAACTCGGGCTACGTAACCAAGCCCTGCAAAATCTCTAAAAATAAGCTGGCCTGCGCCGGCGCTTACGGGTACTGCGGCCTGGTGTCGGTGGCTACGCTGCTGCCCCTGTTTGCCTTTGTGGTGCTGGCCTTTGCCAAAGACTACCCCAACAACCTGACCTTTACCCTGACCAACGTGATGAAAACCTTTAGCCTGCGCGCGGGGGATTATTTCATAAACTCGGTGCTTATTGCAGCCTGCACCGCCGTGCTGGGTGTAATTATTGCCTTTATGTCGGCCTATTTATCGGCCAGAATGCGCTCTAAGCTGTCGCGGTTTTTGCATCTGTCGTCTATGACCTCGGCGGCCATTCCGGGTATGGTTTTGGGCCTTGCCTACGTGCTGGTATTTAACAAGACCCCCATTTACGGCACCATTATCGTGCTGATTTTAGTTAACGTGGTACACTTTATCGCCTCGCCTTATTTGATGATTTACAACTCTATGTGTAAAATCAACGAAAACATTGAGGCGGTGGCCCATACGATGGACATTAAGCGCTCATACATCATTCGCGACGTGCTGATTCCTCAATGCAAGGCCACGATTTTAGAGATGCTGTCCTTCTTCTTTGTAAACTGTATGATGACCATCTCGGCGGTATCCTTCCTGGCCAACACCCGCAACAAGCCGGTTTCGCTAATGATTAACCAGTTTGAAGCGCAAATGCAGATTGAGTACGCGGCTGTGGTGTCGCTGCTGATTTTGCTGACCAACTTAGCCATAAAGGGTATTGCCTACCTAATCAAAAACAAACGCCAAAAGGTGTAAAAACAAAGCGAGGTGAATTTTCACCTCGCTTTTTTGTTTTGATCAGAGTTTTATCTTCTTGATCTCTTCTGCATAATATTGCACCAGTTCAAAGCTTGATCCAGGCAGAATTCTGTGATCTGGGCAAGGAATGAAACCACCCATTGCGGAAAGTCTTTTCATACGTTCAATCTCAGCATCCACCGCAGCGCGATCCTTACGGAACGCTGTTTTGTCCATAGCACCGACACCACGGAGCTGTTTGCCGTATTTATTTCTTGCGGCTTCAAACTGATCACCCCAGACACCGACCTCTATCGGGAAAATGGTGTTAACACCGTTTTCAAGCCAGGTGGGTATAAGCGGGTCAATCACACCGTCACAGTCGAGAGAGATAACCTCTATGCCGTAGCTGCGAATAAGCTCGTTTCTCTTTTTGTAGTGCTTTGCACAAAGCTCGTTGAATTTGGCAGGCGAAACCAGCGGGCCGCTCTTAAAGCAGACGTCCTCCCAATAATGGGCAAAATCAAATTTTACTCCGGTGGCAAGAATCGCTTCTACGCACTTGTATTGCATTTCTGCGGCGGTATCGACGATGTCGGCAAGCAGATCTTCGTCCTCGTCGTACATAATATAACTGAGCCCTTTGATCGTCAGCATATCACGAATATTTCCAAGCACACTTCCAACGTGTATGCCCACCGGCACGTCCTGCGGACGGGTCGCTTCAAAATTTTTGAGCGCTTCAAAGTCTATTCTTTCGGGGTTGTACTGCAGACGAGGGAGAAATTCTTCCTCAAAGACCTTTCTGTCTTTCAGCAGATAATCGTCCTCGGAGGGGATAGAAACAATT
>CAZUJI010000254.1:0-2845 GCA_964620235.1 uncultured Eubacteriales bacterium | reverse complement strand
TGACACAAGCATATAATGCACCCAAGGCGGTGGTTTTTATGATGATTTCTCCGAGTTAGAAGAACATAGGAGATTATCTAAAAATATCCTTGAACTTTAACTTAAAGTCGTTAATCCTGTTCACGTAAGTGGGCGGGATTTTTACTTTTTCACTCTTCACTAAAAACACATCCGGGATTTTCGGAAAGTAAGAAGTAATATTGAAATAATATTGCGTTTTTGCTGCTTTTATGCTATTCTAATGAAGTAAAAAAACATAAATTGCTGCTGCATAAATTGGTTGATGAACGCAAAACGAACACTTACAAGCGAGGATGATGTTTATGAGTGATTATACTAAATATGTTGAAAAACATCGGAAATTAATTCTGGATTCCCTTGATTATATCTGGAAAAACCCTGAGACAGGATACAAAGAGTGGAAAACCCACAAATATATGAAGGGTATTTTTGAAGCGTTAGGATATGAACTGACAGAGGCAGGAAACATCCCTGGTTTTGTAGCTGAGATTGATACGGGTAAAGAGGGTCCTACTGTTGCGGTTTTTGGCGAGATGGATGCTCTTATCTGTGCTACGCATCCTGAAGCAGACCCTGAAACCTTTGCGGTGCATTCCTGCGGTCACTGTGCACAGGCGGCGGGGCTTATCGGTCTTGCGGCAGCTTTAAAGGAAGATGGATCCCTTGATGGTATGTGCGGTAAAATAAGACTTGTAGCAGTACCTGCAGAGGAGCTCATTGAGGTTGAGTATCGTGAAGAACTAAGAAAACAAGGAATAATAAAATATTTCGGTGGCAAGCCTGAGTTTATGTGGCGCGGTCTTTTGGACGGTGTGGATATGGCATTTATGATTCATACCACAAATGCAGCAGAGCCCACATTATCTATTGGCAAAGGTTCAAACGGATGCATTGCAAAAACTATGATCTTCAAAGGCATATCTGCTCATGCGGGAGGCTCTCCTCATAACGGAATAAACGCTTTATATGCCGCAAACCTTGCGCTTAATGCAGCAAACGCCCTAAGGGAAACTTTTATTGACAACGAGCGTATTCGTTTTCATCCTATTATTACCCATGGCGGAGATGCAGTTAATGCCATTCCTGATACCGTTATTATGGAAAGCTATGTTCGAGGAGCTACCATGGAAGGTATTTTAAAGGCGAATAAGAAAATTAATCGAGCTATTGCGGCCAGTGCGGCAGCAATAGGCGCCGGCGTGCATTTACGTGATATTCCGGGTTATTGGCCGAGGTTCAATCCGCAAGATTTCTGCTCCGCCTTTAAGGAAGCGGCAAAGCAGGTTTTGGATAATGTAAAAATTACTGATAATTGGGGAGCAAGTTGCTCGGATATAGGGGATGTTGGTGCGGTTATGCCAACTATTCATCCATATGCAAGCGGTGCGGTGGGAAAAAGCCACGGTAGTGATTATTATATAACCGATGGTGACACCGCATGCATTAAATCTGCTGAGGCACAGTTAGTGCTTTTATCAGTGCTCTTAAAAGATAACGCAAAGAGAGCAAGAGATATTATTGCAAACTACAAACCACCCTTTGCTTCAAAGCAGGAATATTTTGATTTTGTTGATAATATTAACCTTGATCAAGAAGCTGTTGTATACAAGGATGAAAAAACTGCAATTCTAAAGTATTAATAAGAAGGAAAAGCATATTACATAACGGATAAGTATATTTTTGCAAATAATAAAGAAAATCTTCGGTTTTCGTCTGGTTCTTTTTCGGACACGAGAGCCGAAAAAACTCCTTGAGAATTCTCAAGGAGTTTTTTTAATACGCTCTGCCTTAAAAGACCAATTTTTAATAAAACGAATCAAAAGATTCATATTGCTAGATAAATGTTCACCCTGCTTCCAAACAAGACTTACTTGTGTTTGCATTGGTGGGTCAAGAGGTATTCCGACCAAATCCGACGTGGTCGCAAGCAAAAATTCAAACAAAAAGCCAACCGCAAGACCGCTGGCCGACATATTTTGCATAGTTGCTACCTGCGACGTATGAAGCAATACGTTAGGTGTGCGGCCAATCTGTTTAAATCTTTCAAGAATTCTCTCGGTTTGAAAAAAACCGTTTTTAAACAGCACCAAGTGCTCTCCTTTTAAATCCTCTATTGATATTGCTTCTTTTTTTGCCAATCTGTGCTCTTTGTTCATACAACAAACATTATCTAATTTTATAAATGGTTGAGAATTAAATCGCGCATCTATCGGCCCATCGTGAGGTAAAAAAGCCATATTAATTTTATGTTCAGCCAGCATATTCATAAGACCGGTACGGTCATCCTCAACAATATTGATTTTTAAATTCGGATTGTTTAGAAAAAAGTCGCCATATAAAATCGGCAGAATAAAAGAGCTAAGCATCGGTGGGATGCCCAAATTTAATACTTTATTATCGCTCAGTTCTTTCATAGATTTGAGTGTATTATCGGCATTTAATAATAAATTATCAGCAAGCTCTAAAAGAATCATACCTTCTTTTGAAAGGGTCAGTCTTTTGTTTTGCCTTGTAAAAAGCGTAATGCCAAATTCATTTTCCAGTTTACGAATTGCGCTTGAAACCGACGGTTGAGAAATATTTAAGTATTCTGCTGCTCGGCTGACGTTGTTAAATTTGCATACCGCTTGAAAATACCGAAGTTGATCCAGTGTCATACGCTACTCCTTGTATAGAAATAAACTATATATAATAATAAAATATTTATTTTACAAATATATTATAGTTTGTTACACTTATAATAGCAAGTGTTAAATTTGAAAGGATGTTGTAAATATGCAAAAATATAAAATAGCGGTAATTGCCGGTGACGGTATTGGCCCCG
>CAZUJI010000253.1:0-2880 GCA_964620235.1 uncultured Eubacteriales bacterium | reverse complement strand
CTCTGCAGGCGAGTGACGAGGTTAAAAAGAAGTTGGCCGAGCAGGTAGGGCGTATGGCCAAAATGCCCTCGGGCTCCCACGATGCGGCGGTGCTGCGCGGGTATTTAGACACCTGCTTAGAGCTGCCCTGGGGGATTTACACCTCGGCCGAGATTGACATTACCCGCTCTCGCAAAATTTTAGACCGCGACCACTACGGTATGACCGAGATTAAAGAGCGGATTTTAGAACTTTTGGCGGTACATACCTTAGCCCCCGATATTAAGGGTCAGATTTTGTGCCTCGTGGGCCCGCCCGGTGTGGGTAAAACCTCTATTGCCAAGGCCATTGCCGAGTGTATGGGGCGCAAGTTTGCCCGTATCTCTTTAGGTGGCGTGCGTGACGAATCGGAGATTCGAGGCCACCGTCGCACCTACGTGGGTGCCATGCCCGGCCGGATTATGAACGCCGTAAAGGCCGCAGGCAGCAGTAATCCCCTGCTTTTGTTAGACGAAATTGATAAATTAGCCACCAGCTTTCAGGGTGACCCCTCGGCCGCTTTGCTGGAAACGCTGGACAGCGAGCAAAACAGCACCTTTTGCGACCACTACGTTGACCTGCCCTTTGATTTAAGCAAGGTATTGTTTGTAACCACCGCCAACAGCTTAGATACCATCTCGGCCCCCCTGCGGGACAGAATGGAGATTATTGAGCTGTCGAGCTACACACGGCAGGATAAGTTTGAGATTGCCAAGCGTCATTTGGTAAAAGAGCAATTGACCCGCCACGGGTTAAACGGTCGCACCTGCCGCATAACCGACGAGGCGCTGTTTGGTGTAATTGATTTTTACACCCGCGAGGCCGGCGTGCGCAAATTAAAAACCAAGCTGGCTACCCTATGCCGCAAGGCTGCGCTGCAAATTGTAAGCGGCGAGAAAAAGTCGGTGCGCATTGCCGCCGCAGATTTAGAAAAATACCTGGGCGTAAAAAAATATAAGCCCGAGAGCATTTTACCCCAGAACGAGGTTGGCCTGGTCAACGGTCTGGCCTGGACCTCGGTGGGCGGCGAAATGATGCAGCTGGAGGTTTCGGTGGTGCCGGGCACCGGCAAGATTGAGCTGACCGGCTCGCTGGGCAACGTAATGCAGGAGTCGGCCAAAACCGCCGTTACCTGGGTACGCAGCCAAGCCGCCGCCTTGGGCATTGACCCTGATTTTTACAAGAATCAAGACGTTCACATTCACGCCGTAGAGGCCGCCGTACCCAAAGACGGGCCCTCGGCCGGTGTGACTATGGCAACGGGGATTGTGTCGGCCCTGACGGGCGCGCCCGTGCTGCAAACCGTGGCTATGACGGGGGAAATTACCCTACGCGGCCGCGTGCTGCCCATTGGCGGGTTAAAAGAAAAGACCATGGCCGCCTACCGCGCCGGGGTAAAAACGGTATTTTTACCCTTTGACAACGCCCCCGATTTAGAGGAAATTGACCCTGTGGTAAAGCAGGCGTTGCACTTTGTACCGGTACGGCATATAGAAGAGATTTTAAGGGTGGCCGTACCTACCGCTACCCCTGCCAAAAAGGCCGAGAAAGAGGAGTTTATCCCCCATAAGAATGAAAACGTAAGGGTGGGTATCCGCCAGTAAGGACGATAAAATGAATTATTCAAACGTTAATTTTGAAAAAGCCGTAGGCACCCAGGCGCAGCTGCCGGTGTCCGACCTGCCGGAGATTTGCTTTGCAGGGCGGTCGAACGTGGGTAAATCCTCGTTGCTCAACCGGTTATTTAACCGCAAGGCCTTGGCCCGTACCAGCGCCAAGCCGGGCAAAACCGTAACGGTAAACTTTTTTGTGGCCGACGGTGTTCGCTTTGCCGACCTACCCGGCTACGGCTACGCCAAGGTGGCCTTTGCCGAAAAGCAGCGCTGGAGCGGTTTAATGGAGGGTTACTTTGCCCAAGGGCGCGACCTTCGTCTGGCGGTGCAGCTGGTGGATATGCGCCACCCCCCTACCGCCGACGATATAGATATGCTGCAATATTTGATTGCGGCGGGCACCCCCTTTGCGGTGGCTTTAACCAAAAGCGATAAATTAAACAAAACCGAACGCACCGCTCGGTTAGAGGCCTTAAAAACCGAGCTGGCCTTTTTGCCCGCAGGGGTAGAGGTGTTTCCCTTCTCGGCGCAAACGGGTGAGGGTGTAGACTTTTTAAAACAGCTGATAGAACAGCACATAGCATAAAGGGTGAAATTATGGATTACGAATGTTTAGGCGTAAACGCCGCCGGCCATTTAACGGTAGACGGCGTAGACACGTTGGATTTGGCCGCGGAGTACGGCACGCCGCTGTACGTATTTAGTGAGCAGACGGTGCGCAACGCCTGCCGCGCCTACAAAACCGCCATTGACCGTTATTACGGCGGCAAGGGCTTGGCTTTGTACGCCAGCAAGGCCTTTTCCTGCAAAGAGATGTATCGCATCGTGGCCTCGGAGGGGTTAGGCACCGACGTGGTTTCGGGTGGGGAGCTTTATACCGCCCTGCAGGCAGGGTTTGACCCGCAAAAGATTTTATTCCACGGCAATAACAAGACCCCAGACGAGCTGCGCTTTGCTTTAGAGAGCGGTGTGGGCCGCATTGTGGTGGACCATTTTTCGGAGCTGGAGCTTTTAGAGGCTTTGGCCACCGAGCTGCACACCCAAGCCCACGTTTTACTGCGCATTAAGCCGGGCATTGACGCCCACACTCACGATTTTATTAAAACCGGTCAAATCGACTGTAAATTCGGCTTTACCTTAGAAAACGGCGAGGCTATGCAGGCGGTAAAAGCGGCCTTAGAGCTGAAAAACGTGCGCCTGACGGGTATTCACGCCCACATTGGCTCGCAGATTTTTGAAATTGAGCCTT
>CAZUJI010000252.1:0-2904 GCA_964620235.1 uncultured Eubacteriales bacterium | reverse complement strand
CGCCCTACCCTGCGAGAGTGTGGAACGCTCGCACCTGCACGTAGAGGTCACCAAGGATGGCAAGCCCGTTGACCCGCTGACCTTACTGGGGCTGTAATTTTTAAAAAAGAATATCGTGCCCTCGCGATTCTGGGCAGGTGGCAGCCGTGCAATTTTTTTGCACGGCTGCCGTCTTGTATAACGCCAAAAAATGTGCTATGATATTTATATATTCAAAAAGGGGGGCATTTTTATGTTGCAAAAGCAAGAGGCCTTGGTGCAGGCCGCCAAGCAGGCCGCCGAGCATTCCTACAGCCCGTACTCTCACTTTGCGGTGGGGGCTGCCATTTTAACCAAAAGCGGTGAGATTTTTACCGGCACCAACGTAGAGTCGGTAAGCTACGGCGCCACCGTTTGTGCCGAGCGCGCCGCCTTGTGCGCCGCTGTGGGCGCAGGGCATCGCAAATTTTTAGCCATTGCGGTATACAACGCTAAGGGCTGCACCCCCTGCGGCATTTGCCGCCAAATGCTGGCCGAGTTTGGGGATATGTGGGTAATACTAAGCAGCGACAAGGGCAAGCAAAGCCTGCTGCTTTCAAAATTACTGCCCGCTCCCTTTACCAAATTAGGAGAATAATACGTATGTACGACCTTTCGAACCCCAATACCGTAAAACGCATTTTAAGCGAGAGTGGTTTTGCCTTTAAAAAACAGTTAGGCCAAAACTTTTTAATTGACGGCACCGTTTGCCCCCGTATGGCCGAGGCTGCCGTTACCCCTCTACACAACGTGCTTGAAATTGGCCCGGGCATTGGCGTTTTAACCGCCGAGCTGGCCAAAGCCGCTAAAAAAGTGGTGGCGGTAGAAATTGACCGCGCTTTGCAGCCGGTGCTGGCCAAAACCCTGGCCCCCTACTCCAATGCAAAGGTGGTTTGGGGCGACGTTTTAAAGCTGGACTTGCCCAAATTATTTGCCGAGGAATTTGACGGTGGCCCTATAGCCATTTGCGCCAACCTGCCCTACTACGTGACCTCGCCCATTTTAATGCATTTGTTAGAGAGCCGCCTACCGGTAGAAAGCATTACCGTTATGGTGCAAAAAGAGGCCGCCGAACGGCTGTGCGCCGACATTTCCTCCCGCGAGGCGGGGGCAATCAGCGTGGCGGTAAGCTACTATGCAAGCCCCGAAATTTTATTCTACGTAGACCGGGACAGCTTTATGCCGCCCCCCAACGTAGACAGCGCCGTCATTCGGTTGGATATTCGCTCTGTACCCCCTGTGCAGGTGCCGGACGAAGCGGCATTTTTTAAACTGGTAAAGGCCGCCTTTGCCCAACGCCGCAAGACCTTTGTCAACTCGGTATCGTCGGCTATGGGGGTAGAAAAGGACCTGCTGCGCCGCGCTTTAGAGCAAATCGGCCAAGCCGAAACGGTGCGGGCCGAGCGCCTGACTTTAGAGGAGTTGGCGCAAATTTGCACCTTTTTACAAGGCGAGAAAAAATAAAAATTTTGCCTTTGGGGGTTGACAACCCCCAAAGTGTGTGCTATAATTCCAAAAAATTGAATACTTCGACACGGGGCGCTGGATGTGAGCCGGCTGAGATCATGCGTAAACGCTGAGTACCCTTGAACCTGATTCGGATAATGCCGACGTAGGAACTGTTTAACACGCTACGGGTATCCGTGGCGTTATTTTTTTGTAAAGGAAATGATGAAAATGCAAACACAAACCAAAAACAAATCTAACCTGCTGCGACTAACGGTCACCGCCGTTCTGTTGGCCTTGGCCACGGTGCTCAGCCTGGTTAAAATCTGGACGCTTCCCTTAGGCGGCTCGGTAACGCTGCTGAGTATGCTGCCGGTATTTTTGCTGGCTATGGTCTACGGGGTAAAATGGGGGCTATTGTCCTCGTTTTTGTACGCGATTATTCAAATTGGCGTAGATTTGGCCGGTATGATGAGCTGGGGTATGACCGCCGGTCTTTGGGCGGGCTGTTTGATTTTTGACTACCTTTTGCCCTACGGCTTGCTTGGCTTGGCGGGCATTTGGCGCAAAAAAGGCCTGGTTGGCGCTTGCGCGGGCATTACCTTTGCCCTGGTGCTGCGGTTTGTCAGCCACTTTATTTCGGGTACCATCTTTTTTGACATTTGGTGCCCCGACGGCTGGAACGTGGTGTGGTACTCGGTATGCTACAACGGCTCGTACGTACTGCCCGAGCTGATTTTATCGCTGGGCGGCGCCATTGCTCTGTTTAAAACCAATGCTATGGAGCGGATTTTTAAATTTTTAGACGCTTAAAATTATATTCTTACCTATTTTGGAAATACTGTACATATCGCCTTTAAAGGGAGGAACGGTATGAAAAAATGGGTATGCGCGGCGGTTTGCCTGCTGTTGCTTTGCTGCACGGCGGCGCAGCCGGTAAGCGCTTTAAGCAAAATGGGCTCCCGCGGCACCGAGGTACGGAACATTCAAACCCGCTTAAAGGAGTGGGGCTACTACAACGGCGCGGTAGACGGCATTTACGGCACCAAGACCCGCGATGCGGTAAAAGCCTTTCAGCGCAAGCACGGCCTGACCGCCGACGGCATTGCAGGGCCTGCCACCTTAGAAAAAATCGGCCTGCCCACCGGCGGCAGCAGCGGCGGAGTCGGTGGATATTCCTCGGCCGATTACCAACTGCTGGCGCGGCTGATTTCGGCCGAGGCGCGGGGCGAGCCCTACACCGGGCAGGTGGCGGTGGGCGCGGTGGTGCTCAACCGCATAGAGCACCCCTCCTTCCCCGACAGTATGGCAGGGGTGATTTATCAGCGTGGCGCCTTTTCCTGCATTGACGACGGGCAGTTTAACGTGGCCGTGGCCGACAGCGCCTACAAGGCCGCCCGCGACGCCCTGAACGGCTGGGACCCCAGCGGCGGCGCCATA
>CAZUJI010000251.1:0-2909 GCA_964620235.1 uncultured Eubacteriales bacterium | reverse complement strand
GATTACGGTATTCGTGTAATCACCCACCGTACTATGGCGCACTTTGAAAATATTGCCTTAAATCATCAGCGGATTTACGGCATAATGGTAGAAGATAATTCTGTGCAGCTGATTGGTGTTAAAAGCCATAATAACGTTCCCGTGCTTTGCATGGCAAATTGTCAGTTAGCTCACGTTGTGTTAAAAGACGGAGATTTTTACAGCGACGGTACCGATTACGCCGCCATTAAAAAAGAGGTTGGCGGCCAGTTGTTTGTACATAACGTCAAAGCCAAGGGCTTTACTTGTATATTAGAAGAAAACTGGTTTGAACGGCAGGTAGACGGTGAGTATATTGAGCAATGGTCTTCGCATCCCGGCTTTACTTTTGTTGACGAAACACCTAAAACCATTGGCTTAGTTATTCCTCCGGTACCCGATATGGAGTGGGAGCAGGATATGAGCGAATGGTGCTGTGCAAACGATTACGGCGCCGTTGGTAATCAAACCCATGACGATACCGAAGCAATCCAGGCGGCATTTAACAGCGGTAAAAAAGTAATTTGGTTCCAGCCCGGCCGTTATTATATTTCTAAACCCATTGAAATACCAGTCACGGTAGAGCACGTGCACTTTATGTTCTCAGAGTTTTATGCCCCCGAAGAGCTGCGCGCGCAGCCTGAAAATGCAGCGTTTATCATTAAGGGCGAAAGCGATAGGGTTTTACTTGTTGAAAAACTATGCTCTTGGGCACCCGTTAAAGGTAACTGGCGTTTTATTTGCCACGACAGTAAGCGTACCGTACTCTTTAGAGATTGCCACTCTCAGGATGCCGCTTTTTACTTTAATACCGTACCCGGCGCGGAGATTTTTTTTGAAAACGTAGCTTGCAGCATAGGCTCTATGTTCGAGTGCCGTCACGTAGTTTCCTTTTCATTTAAAGGGCAGACCGCGTGGTGTCACTCTATTAACCCCGAGCGTTCGCTGGTTCAGGTGGAAAACGACGGCGGTCAGGTATGGTGGAGCGGCTTTAAATCCGAGCAAGACGGCACGATTATTGTTACCAAAAACGGCGGGGTGTCTGAAGTTATGGGCGGCACAGCCATTGTAGGCCATAATTCGCTTGTTCCGTTAATTGTAAACGATAATTCTACCGTTTCGGCCATTTTTACTACCACCGGTTACCACGAGTATTCCTCTTATCCCGTTGCGGTGGAAGAAGTTATCGGCGGTGGAGTACCCCCCGCACCGTTGAAAAAGACAAATTTGGTTATGGCTTCCGACTGTCCGCAGCGGTGTGCACCCTGGTATTTTATGCCGCTTTACTCGGGCAGAATAAAGTAAAAGAGGTTTTTTATGAAAAACTACGAGAACGTGATTTTTCCGGCCGATTGTAACGGCATTTTAGACGTAACGAAACCGCCTTATAATTTAGATAATACGGGCAAAGAGGATTGTACCGAGAAATTAAAACAGATTTTAGATGATTTGTTGCGTCCGCTTGTGCAGGATATGCAGTCGGTATATAAAAAGCTTCTGGACTCACCCGACGGTACCCGTTTAAGCGTTGAGAACAAAAGAGTAAGCGCCCAAAAAATTTGGGCTGTTATGCCCATTGTTTTAAACCAAATTCCCACTATTTATTTCCCTAACGGTACCTATTTGGTGTCGGACACTATTTCGTATACTCTGCGGGATCTGCACAATATGATGTACCATTATCAGTCGGGCGGTTTTGAAATGAACCGTTGTATTCGATTTATGGGGCAAAGCCGTGACAAAACCGTTATTAAATTAAAAGACAATTGCAAGGGCTTTGAATACGGGCAGGAGCGCCCGGTTATCAATTTTATGCTGGGCGAGCGTTCCAACATTGCAATGAGCAATTATTTTGAGAATTTAACGGTAGATATTGGCGCAGGGAACCCCGGCGCGGTGGGGATTGTTTTCTTTGCAAACAATTCCGGCGCAATTCGCAACGTAACCGTCCGTTCCTCGGACCCAAACTACGACGGTGCTATTGGTATTTATATTCGTCACGACGTACACTCGGCTTGCAACGTGTTTGATACCGAGGTAGACGGCTTTGCCTACGGTATTCGGGTAGATACCTACCGCACCGTAGCCCATTTTGAGAATATTACCGTAAACCACCAAACCAAATACGGTATTTTAACAAACAATACTTCTATTCAGTTTATAGGGGTAAAAAGCTACAATAACGTGCCGGTATTTTGCTTGTCGGGCAACAGCTCGGTGGGTCACGTGGTTTTAACCGATTGTGATTTTTACAGCGACGGTACCAATTATGCGGCGATTAAAATGGGCGTAGGCGGTTGTATGTTTATTCGCAACGTGCACACCAAGGGCTTTTTATACGCTTTTGAAAGCTGTTGGTTTGAGCACACCATACCCGACGGTTATATTGACGAATACTCTACCGAAGAAATGGTTACTTTATTTGATAAAGAAGCCAAAAGCTTGAATTTAAGAGTGCCTCACGTGCCAGATTTGCCTTGGGAGCAGGATTTAAACAATTGGTGCTGTGTAAACGATTTTGGCGCCGTGGGCGATGGAAAGCACGACGATACTCAGGCCATTCAAGCCGCGATGCGTAGCGGCAAGACGGTGATTTGGTTTCAGCCGGGCCACTATTTAATTACCAAACCTATTGATATCCCCGCAACGGTTCACCACGTGCATTATATGTTCTGCGACATTTACGCAGGCGAGGAGCTTCGCAAGACCGAAAACGAAGCAGTGTTCCACATCGTGGGTGAAAGTGATGCGATGTTATTGATTGAAAAGCTGTTTTCTTGGAACGAATGTATTGGTTGCTTGCGTATGTTCCGTCACGACAGCGGGCGCAACGTGTTTATGCGCGACGTGCATACCCAGGCCTGCGCACTGTATTTTAACACAGCCCCCGG
>CAZUJI010000250.1:0-2912 GCA_964620235.1 uncultured Eubacteriales bacterium | reverse complement strand
CCGCGGGTACTGTTCAGGTTAAGATAATAACCGGAACAACCGAAAGTATGAGTTGGCAACCTTCGATAGATTATATTGATATTTATACTCCCGATTATTATGATGATTTTTTACATGATTATAAATATATTGATACTTTACTGACTGTTGACCGAACAATCAATGACGAAATAATAACAAATTACGAGAATTGGACATTTGGTATTAAAGGAATGCCGTTCCGTGATACTTACGGAACTCAACGTGAAAGAAACAATAACAGCGATGCTTCAATTACTCTTTCTGTATCAGAAAATTTTGCTTTGGAAATCGCTACGGTAGTTTCTGAGACATATAAAGATATAACCACCAATACTTATTACTACTCTACAGACGGAACAGAGTGGCTTTCATTGCCTGATGCCAATCTGTTCTCCGTAACAGAAAATCAAAATGAAAACAATCTTCTTTTGGACGGATTTTTCGCTGTGACAGACAGAGTGATTTGTCCAAAAGGAACTAATTATATAAAGATTATTACCTCTACCTCTGATACCGCAAATACATGGTGGCAGCCTTCGGTTAATTATATAGATATTTACTATACAGAATACGGCTTAGTGTCTGACGGGGTGGCTGAGGGTATTACGGTAGAGGATAAAAGAATAATTCTTGACTGTGAATATACAGCGGATGAACTCACATCTGCTCTTAATATTATGAAAGATGGCTCGTTTGTATATTATTACGATGCCCAAAGCGAAGAAATTTTTGACGGAAGAACCGTTATTGAAGAGGGTTTTGCCGTTGCCGTAATTGACCAAAATTCAGTGAAACGGGAATACTCTGTTGAATTGAGTTTTACTTCCGAAAGCGTTTCCGGCGGATTTAATCTTGATAAGGTCTTTTCGGTTACACGAAAGGGAATAAATATCAGTTTAGACGGTCCTGTTTCGGATTATATTATGGATAGTGATGTTGCTTTATTTACTTCCGCTAATTATACTTATTGGAACAAACTTGAGCCGGAAAATTTAACAAGTATTTTATTGTCTGCGGATGATAAGTATATTAAAATCACAGGTAACAGTATATTTTCTATGCTGGGCCAACAAGGTATTGACTGTATTGTTATGAGCCAAGCCTCGGGGAATTTAGCACTGGTAAGTCCCACAGGGAATGATATTATCAGGAAAAAGGGTAAATATATAACCGCTTATATTGATTCGGCAGGTATACCTGTAGAGTCTTTAACGGTTGCAACCCCTTCTGCTTCGGCAGAAATTGTATTTTCTTTTTATACAAAAACAGAAAATAATAACGGGATTGCCCGTTATGACCAAGAGGCTAAAAAATTCACCCTCAGAGGAGATGCCAATAACGATACTATGCTTGATGTGAGAGACTTGGTTCGCGTTAAAAAGGCGGTTTGTGATGCCGAGGTTTCGGTTGATACAACAGCCGCTGATACTAACTGTGACAATAATATAAATGCAACCGACCTTGTGTGGATAAGGTCTTATTTGATTGGTTAGTGTGTTACATTGAACTCGTTTGAAAGGAAACGGAGTATGAAGAAATTATTATCGGTTATAGTTGCCTTTTCAATTCTGGTGTCTGCAATATCTGTCAGTCTGGCTTTGCCGTTGATTGCAGAAAGTGCGGATGTTTTCGAAGGTTATACCGTTCATGCTACAATTGGAAGTTCCGGTTCTAAATTTGCTACAAGTACTATGATATGCAGTTTTGAAAATTGGAATGAGGGCATAAGGGGATTTAACTACCGTGATAACTGGTCAACCCAAAGAAAGCAAAAAGGCGATGCTACAATAATTCTCAATGTTACCGATACCATGCGATTTGAAATCGGTACGGTAGTCAGCGCCTCAAAGGAGTCGACTACATATAACAAGTATTACGCTTCTTCGGACGGTGAAACATGGAGTGAAATTGACTCGGTAAGCCTTGCGAGAAAAACCTCAGGCGATACTTTGCCCGACGGTTATCTGGGACTTTCATCGGCTTCGTATGTGGCTTGGATAGAACAAATTACTGAGCTTCCCGTTGGTACTACTCAACTGAAAATGGTTACAGGAACTACCGAAAGTATCAACTGGCAGCCCGGAATAGATTATATTGATGTTTATGAAATAGATAAATACAGCAATGCTTTCACAGGTTATCAAGTGGTGGAATCATTGCTTTCTGAGTCCTCAACATTGGATAGCAGTACGGTTATCAGCCATAATAATTGGACATTCGGTCAAAAAGGTCTGTGGTACCGTGATATGTACGGAACTCAGAGAACCAACGGTAACAACGATGACGCAGAAATAGTGGTTTCTGTGGACGATAAAATGTTAGCCGAAATCTGCACAGTTGTAGCAACATCACAGGAGGGAGTAACCTCTAATACCTATTATGCCTCAGCGAATGGTACAGATTGGTTCGAAATAGATAAAGATTATATTATAAGTAAGCGATTCACAAGTGCTGACGCTCTGCCTGAGGGGTATAAGGGACTGGCAGGCAGTAGTTATATTGCAAAGATTGACCGTATAACAGCACTGCCTACAGGCACAACGCAGTTAAAAATTGTAACTTCCACCCAAAATCAGGTTAATTCCTGGTGGCAACCCTCAATTGAGTATATTGATTTATATAAGCATCCCATAGATATCGCAATTTCAAAATATGATGACGGAATTTCGCTGTTTTCAAAGGAAAACAGTATTTTATCGGTTTACGTGGAATCGTCACTTAATTGGAGTTATTCGGAAAACGTATCTGCCTGCACTGATGCTTGCGGTCTTATAAAAGAAACTGAGCAGGATTCCCAACTTGTTTTAAGAGTTGACGATAATATGTTTATTGAAACCGCCGTCGTAATGGATAAAGATTTGCAAGAATTATTTTCCAATGGTTTCTATGCC
>CAZUJI010000249.1:0-2912 GCA_964620235.1 uncultured Eubacteriales bacterium | reverse complement strand
GGCTTTTATTTTCCGGAATAAAACTCGTCTTTCTCCCAGGTAAGAGGATTTTCGGAGATGTATTTTAAATGTGTATCAAAATCTGTTTGATCCCGAATTATATGATCGTAGGATCGGCTTTGCCAAATATTTTTCTCAAACTCTTTGTTGCAAAATCTTTTAAAAGTAGAAAAAATTGAGAAACGGTAGAATTTTGTAACGCCGGTCCCTACGATGCGAGATAATAAGCAGCGTCTATTTTCAGTACAGAGTGTTAAAAATATACGCCGGGCGAACTGTAGTTGTAGCCCGATAGCCTGGTGGTTTTTCTATTTAACCATTTTGCCATACACATCACCAATATTATCATACAATAAAATCGGCAGAAGCACAATGCTTCTGCCGATTTTTATGCAACTAATTGAGTTTGGGTAAACTGGCGGCGGCAACCGATTGCCCTACCCGGCGGGAGTTTTCGTCGGGGATGTGCAGGGTGATCTGTTTGGCCAGCTCGGGGAATTCGGTGTCTAATACCTCTTGTGCCCGCTCTAACAAAATCACACCGCCCTCGCCCGAGGTAACACGGCCCATAATCAGCACGTGCTTAATGTCGTAAAACTCGGCGTAGTAGGCAATGGCGTAGCCAAAGTAGGCGCCAATGGTGTCGTAAATATCGGCGGCCCGTTGGTCGCCCTGCTTCATAAGCCCTTGCACCACCTTTAATTTTTCGGCAGGGGAGAGGCTTTCGTCTAACCGGATACCGGCGTAGGGGGCCAATTTGATAACCCCGTCCTGCGAGAAGTATTTTACACCGCAGCCGTAGTCACCCGACCACTCGTCCACCATAGCGTTCTCACAAAAATCCACCGGCACAAAGGCCAGCTCGTTCAACCAACCGGTAATGTTGCCCTGGGGGTCTACGTAGCCACCTGCCTCGCTGGTGCCCATGGCAATGCCCAGTACGGCGTTATCGTTTAAATCCATAGCGCCGGCAAGGGCGGTTACGTCACCGTCGTTGGCCACCTCAATGGGGATATCCTCCCCAATCTCCTTGGCCACGTCTAAATACATATTTTTAACCTTTTTGTCAAAGTCCTCGTCGCTGACCTTTAAGAACAAGGAGGCCACCATAATGCGGTTGTCAATATACACCCCCGCGCTGGAAACGCCAATGGCGTCCACCCGGGGCATATGAGAAGCGGCGGTCTTCATCGCCTCTTTAATGCCCTCGTAGTGATAATTGGGGTCGGCGTTGGTCTTGGGGAACCAAACCACCTCTTCAGAGTACACACTCTCGCCGTTAACCACAGCGCTTACCTTGCGGTCGCTGCCACCGGCGTCAAAACCGATGCGGCAGCCGTCTAAGTGGCGGCCAATGGGGGCGGCAGAGGATTTATCCTTGGGGGCGTCCTCTAAAGCGCAGGTAATGACCTGGAACTTTTGCTCGTACACCCGCTCCATAAACTGCACGTCAAACGCTCGCAGGCCGCCTACGGTGTAGGCTTCTTTTATTTTATTGCCCACAACTTCGCTGCCGGCAATATAAATTTTGTAGCCGCCCGCTACCCATAAAAGGGATTTGGCAATACGCTCCACAAAGCGGAAATTTTCTTCGTCGTGGCCGGTGCCGTCTTTAAAAATGCGGGTTTTGTAGGTGGTGGTGTAGCCCTTGTTGCGCTCTACGGCAATCATCAGGTCTTGCCCTTGCTCCTTTGTTGCCTCGCGCATTTGGCGGCAAACCAGGGCCAAGGGGGTAAATTGCGGGTCTAATTTGGCGTTTACCTTAAGCTTCATATTTCATCTCTCCTCTGATAATGGTTTTTTGTACCTCAAATTCGGCGTCGGTAATTACAATATCGGCATCCTTGCCCACCTCTAACGAGCCCTTGGTTTTGGCCAAGCCTAAGGTGGTGGCAGGGTTTAACGAGGCGCAGTTGACACACTCGTAAAGGGGAATGCTTGAGTTTTTATATACGTTCCAAACGCCGCGGTTTAGGTGCAGCGCGCTACCGGCAACGGTGCCGTCCTCTAAACGGCAAATCACACCGTCGTAAATAATCTTGGCGCCACCCAGGGTGTACTCCCCAACGGGTAGGCCGCCGGCGGGCAGACAGTCGGTAATAAAGCAAAGCTTGCGACCCTTTAGCTTCCAAAGCAGGTCGTAAAAGCACTTGTCTACGTGAAAAGCGTCTACAATCAGCTCTGCGCTTATATCGGCATTCAGCGCCGCGGTAACCACACCGGGGGCCCGATGGGTTAAGGGCGACATAGCGTTAAACAGGTGGGTTGCGTGGCCTACGCCGGCATTTACGGCGGCCATAGCGGTGGCGTAATCCGCCGAAGTGTGGCCCATAGAAATCAAAACGTCGGTGTCGCGCCGAATTTCGCGAATGGCGGCAAAATCGCCCTCGTCACACTCGGGGGCTAAGGTAATGCTCTTTAAAATATCGGCGTACTCTTTAACAAAAGCGGCGTCGGGCTTTAAAATGTACTTGGCATCCTGCGCGCCTTTTTTGCTCTCGTTAATAAAGGGGCCCTCGGCGTGTACGCCTAAAATCTCGCTGCCCTGCCAGGTTTTGCTTTCTTCCTGCAGGTCGCGGCAGACCTCAATGGCCTTGCGGATGACCTGCATATCCACCGTCATAGTGGTGGGCAGGTAGCCGGTAACGCCGTTTTGCAGCAGGCCCTTAGAGATGGTTTTCATGCTCTCGGCCTCGCCGTCGCAAACGTCCTTGCCTAAGTAGCCGTGAATGTGCATATCAATCAGGCCCGGGGATACGTACCCGCCCGCGGCGTCGAGCACCGTGGCATCGGACGGTATATTTTCTGCCGGCACAATGCCCTCAATTACATCTGAGTACAGCAAAGCGTGGCCCGAAACAATACGGTCTTTTAATATGATTTTACCATTAATTATGGCCTTCATAAATATA
>CAZUJI010000248.1:0-2918 GCA_964620235.1 uncultured Eubacteriales bacterium | reverse complement strand
AACGAACGGATGGACTGTGTCGCATGAGAACATCCGCTTAATGCTGCTCGGTTCCCCGCCTGA
This sequence comes from uncultured Eubacteriales bacterium, assembly GCA_964620235.1. Classification (GTDB taxonomy): domain Bacteria; phylum Bacillota; class Clostridia; order Oscillospirales; family Acutalibacteraceae; genus CAZUJI01. The sequence continues at coordinate 2,855 of CAZUJI010000248.1, read as the reverse complement.
CATGGTTCACGGCGACCCATCGCACAGGACCCGCCCGCTTGTACTAAATTAGTATACAACATTTTTTTAAAGTTTACAACCCCCGAAAGCCCACTTTGCAAGAGTTTTTTAAATTTTGGGTTGTATCTTTACTAAAACTTTGGTAAAATAAAATATATAATGCAATAAATTTAATTTTTTGGAGGCGCAATATGCGTAACGTTCAAATTTCGGCCCTATGGGACACTTCTAACACCATTGCAAAAGACTTATTTATCGGCAAGACCTACCCGTGGGAGGTTTTGCCCCATATCAGCAACTTTATTTGCGCTTTGGGCGCTACCCTACCCGCCGACAAGTTTGACCAAATCGGCGAAAATATCTGGGTGGCCAAATCGGCCAAAATTGCCCCTACTGCCTGCTTAAACGGCCCGCTGATTATTGATGAGGAGGCCGAGGTTCGCCATTGCGCCTTTATTCGCGGCAACGCCATTGTGGGCAAGGGCGCGGTGGTTGGTAACTCTACCGAGCTTAAAAACGTGGTTTTGTTTGACAAGGTGCAGGTGCCCCACTATAACTACGTGGGCGACTCTGTGCTGGGCTTTCGCGCCCATATGGGGGCAGGCTCCATTACCTCAAACGTAAAGTCTGACAAAACTTTGGTTACCGTTAAATCTCCCGAATTTGGGGTAATTGAAACGGGGCTTAAAAAATTCGGCGCCATGCTGGGCGACAACGTAGAGGTCGGCTGCGGCTCGGTGTTAAACCCGGGTACGGTTGTGGGCCAAAACAGTAATATTTACCCCCTCTCCAGGGTGCGGGGTGTGGTTGCGGCCAACTCGATTTACAAAAAAGCCGGCGAAATTGCAGAAAAAAGATAATCTTTAATTTTTGAGGATGAATTATGGAACGATGGGATGTGCTGGACCGCAACGGGAACCCAACCGGGCGCACCGTTGCGCGGCATAAAATACAACTTAAAAGCGGTGAGTACCACTTGGTGGTGCATATTTGGATTTTAGACCGCAAGGGCCGCTTGCTCATTCAGCGCAGGGCCGACGACAAGCCCTTAATGCCCGGCGAGTGGGCTGCCACCGGCGGCGCCGCCATTGCCGGCGAAAACTCTATGCAGGCCGCGCGGCGTGAGGTGTTTGAAGAATTGGGCATTGCCACCGGCGAGCAAGAGCTGCAGCTGATTTCTCGCATAATGCGCAAGAATTCTTTTTTAGACGTGTACTTATTAGAGCGAAACGTTCCTTTAGAGGATTTGGTACTGCAACGCTCTGAGGTGGCCCAGGCCAAGTGGGTGCCTTTAGCCAAGTTAAAAGAAATGGTAGCCGAGGGCGGGTACCACAACTACGGCAAAGCCTATTTTAACGCCGTATTTTCCGCCTGCGAAGAAAGGATGTCCGGCTATGCCGAATAAATACGAGGGGCAAAAGTGCCCCATTTGCCAAAGCTATTTGTTTGAAGAGGACGATATTGTGGTGTGCCCCGTTTGCGGCGCTCCCCAGCATCGGGATTGTTATCAATCCATAGGCCATTGCGGCTTGGCCCAATACCACGATACGCCGCAGCAGTATAACCCCGAGCAGGCGCGGCAGGCCGTGCAAGAGGCCAAAGCCTCTGCCGCAGAAACGGCAACTCCAAAAGCACAGTGCCCTCACTGCCAAAAAGAGATTCCTGAGGACGCCACCTTTTGTTCTTACTGCGGCGCGCCTATGGCCGGCGGTATGCAAGGCTTGCCCCGTATGCCCTTTGTGGCGGTGTACAATCCCCTGGGCGGCATACACAAAAAAACCGATATTGACGGCATTACTGCTCAGCAAGCGGCCGAGTTTGTGGGCGCCAATGCCCAGCGGTATATACCCAAATTCGTGCAGTTGGGCGGCAAGCGTCGCGCCGGCTGGAACTGGGCGGCCTTTTTACTGCCCTACGGCTGGTTTTTCAGCCGCAAGCAATACAAATGGGGGCTATTAACTGCAGTGATTATGCTGGCCTGCACCATTTGCTTGTTCCCGCTGCAGTCCGAGCTGACCAACACCGTACTGTCCATGCCCGTAGGCAGCGACTGGCCTGCGGTATTCGCCAAAATGATACCCCATTTAATTGAGAACCCCTTCCCTATTATTTTGGCAACCCTTGGCAACCTGGGCGCTTTGGTGGTACGAATTCTTTCGGGTTTGTTTGGTGACTGGGCCTATCGCAACCACGTGGTAGCCACCGTAAAAAAAATCGAGGCCGACGACGAGATAGACAACGCCGAGGGCTACCGCAAAAAAGGCGGAGTCAATCCCCTGCTTTTGTTAGTGTCTTATTTTGCTTTTGATATGATTGCACAATTGTTACTTACGCTATTATCTTAAGGAGGTATACTTATGGCTCAAGAACGCAACTGTCCCATTTGCAACACCGTAAACGAAGCCGACTATATTTACTGTAAAAATTGCGGCACCCAACTGCCGCCCGTAGCCGCCGCGCAACCCGCGCCGCAGCCCCCCGTTACATACACCCCGCCGGTGCAGCCCCAAGAAGAACAGCCTGCACCCGCACAGGCCGCCAATCAACCTGCAGACACGGTTTGCGGCGTTGCCCTGCCCGAGGCCAACGCGTTTATCGGCGCCAACGCCGACACCTTTATCCCCAAATTCAAAAAAATGGAGCAAGGGGCCTCTTCGGGCTGGAACTGGCCGGTATTTTTGTTCTCGTTTTTGCTGAATATTCCCTTTGTTTGGTTCTTTTACCGCAAAATGTATAAGGTAGGCGCCTGGGTGTTGGCGGTGTCGGCGGTATTCACCTTTATTACCGCCGCCTGCACGTCGGGGATGATGTCTACGGTTTTTGCCCCGATTTTTGAGTTCATTACCCAAAATATT
>CAZUJI010000247.1:0-2942 GCA_964620235.1 uncultured Eubacteriales bacterium | reverse complement strand
CCCGCTACCTTAACCGCAAAAGAAAGCGGCTGGCAAGTGGGGGGCGAGGGCACGCTGCTGGTGTACGGCGCCACGCAAATTAAAATCAACGGCAACGCTGTGCAGGGCACCCCCGCAGGCGGAAATTTATATACCTATCCGGTGGTCGCCGGTGACCTTTGCGAAAGGTAGTGAAAAAATGGCTTTACTGCAATATATTATTGAGAAGAAACATCACATTTACCGCAAACCCTTAGATTGGGACTTGGCCGCGGAGTATTCTGCCAAGGGTCTCAGCCCCGAAGAGCGGATGATCGACCGTTTTGAACGGTTGTGCGCCGTGCAGGAGCCGGTGCTGCTGCCCGACGAAAAAATCGTCTTTTTGCGCACGGTAAGCAATATCCCCGCCATTTTTACCGATGCCGAGTGGGCCGATATTTCGGCCAAATACCGTATTCACGAGTTGGGCTTTTTGTCTAATTTGAGCCCTGACTACGAGTCCTGCATCAAAGAGGGGCTTTTGGCCAAAAAAGCCGGGGCAGACGCCTATTCTGCCCGGGCCATAGACGCCGTGATCGCCCTGGCTGACCGCTATAAGGCCGAGGCCCTGCGGCAGGGCAAGACCGAGATTGCCGAGGTTTTAACCCAGGTGCCCCGCTACGGTGCCCGCAACTTCCGGGAGGCGTTACAGTCCTTCCGTATTTTGCATTATGCTATGTGGTTAGAGGGGAACTACCACAACACCGTTGGCCGTTTTGATAAATATATGTACCCCTATTTTAAGGCCGATATGGATAAAGGTTTATATACCTACGACAGCGCCCTGGCCTTAATTGAGGACTTTTTCCTCTCTTTTAATAAGGATAGTGACCTTTACCCCGGTGTGCAGATGGGCGATAACGGCCAAAGCCTGGTTTTGGGCGGCCGGGACGAGAAGGGCCAAGAGGTGTTCAGTCTTTTGTCGGAACTCTGCTTAAAAGCCAGCGGCAATTTAAAACTCATTGACCCCAAAATCAACCTGCGGGTAAATAAAGACACCCCCTTGCGGCTGTACGAGCTGGGCAGCGAGCTGACCAAGGCGGGGCTGGGTTTTCCTCAATATTCTAACGACGACGTGGTGATTCCCGGCCTTGTGGGCTTGGGCTACGCCCCCGAGGATGCTGCTGATTACGTTGTTGCGGCCTGCTGGGAGTTTATTATCCCCAAAAACGGGGCCGACGTGGCCAATATTGCGGCCCTTTCGCACCCCAAAATGGTCGATACGGCGATGCACAAGGCCCTTGCCCAATGTGAGGATTTTGCTTCGTTTATGGCGGCGGTCAAGGCCGAAATCAAGGCCGAGTGCGACCGCATCTGCGCCGACGAGCGGGAGCTGTGGTTTGTTCCGTCCCCCTTTGCCAACGTAACCTGCGGCTGCCAAATTGACAAGGGCGCCAAATACAACAACTTTGGCGTGCACGGCACGGGCATTGCCACCGCGGCCGATAGCTTAGCCGCCATTCAAAAATACGTGTATGAAGAAAAATCCGTTTCCGCCGAGGAGCTGATTGCGGCGGTAGACGCCGACTTTGCCAATACCCCCGCCCTGTTGGCTATGCTGCGGAACGAAGCGCCCAAATTAGGGCAGGACAACGACGCCGTAGACGCCATTGCCGTAGAGCTTTTGGACACCTTTGCCGATGCCTTAGAGGGCAAGGTCAACTGCCGTGGCGGCTGTTACCGCGCCGGTACGGGCAGCGCAATGTTCTATTTGTGGCACGCCGCCGAGCTGGGAGCATCCCCCGACGGTCGCCGCAAGGGTGAGGCCTTTGGCACCAACTTCTCGGCCAGCCTTTTGGCCAAAATCCCCGGGCCTATGTCGGTGGCGCAATCCTTTACCAAGTTCCATTTTGACCGCGCTATCAACGGCGGCCCCTTAACCTTAGAATTCCACAACAAGATGTTTGAAAACCCCGAGTGCATTTCTAAATTGGCGCGGTTTATTAAGGCTTATATTGACCTTGGCGGCCATCAGCTGCAGTTAAACGCCGTAAACCCCGAGAAGATGCGGCAGGCGCAGCTGCATCCCGAGCAGTACGGCCAATTGGTGGTGCGTATTTGGGGCTGGAGTGCCTACTTTGTGGAGCTGGATAAGGAGTTCCAGGACCACGTAATGGCGCGGCAGGAGTACACGATATGACCGGTACGGTTTTTGATATTAAAGAGCTTACCATTCACGACGGCCCCGGTACCCGCGTTACCGTATTCTTAAAGGGTTGCCCTTTGCGGTGCCGCTGGTGCCACAACCCCGAGGGACTGTTGGCCGCCCCGCAGTTAATGGTTAAGCAGGCCCAGTGCGCCCACTGCGGCTTATGCCAAAAGGGTTGTAACCATCCCGAGTGCGCGCCCTACGGCCGTTGCCTGCACGCCTGCCCCAAGGGTTTGGTAAGCATCAGCGGAACGGTGTGGGAAGCCGAAGCCTTGGCCAAAAAGCTGCAAAAATACACCCCGTTTTTCTCTGACGGCGGCGGTGTAACCTTCTCAGGGGGCGAGCCCCTTTTGCAGGCCGATTTTGTGGCCGAGGTGGCAAGCAAAATGCCGGGCATACATAAAACCCTGCAAACCAGCGGCTATGCCGAGTCCCGGGTATTTCGCAGGGTGCTGGCCGAGATGGATTACGTTTTGTTAGATATAAAATTAGCCGACCCAGAGGCCCACAAGGCCTGCACCGGCGTTTCTAACGAAAGGATTTTAGAGAATTATAAGATTCTTTTGGCCAGCGGCAAGCCCCACGCGGTGCGGGTGCCGTTGATTCCCGGCTTTACCGACGGGGAGGAGAATCTGCGGGCCATTGCCGAAATTGCCCAAGACTCCCCCGTGGAGCTGATGCGCTACAACGCCTTGGCGGGGGCCAAATACCCTATGGTGGGGTTAGAATACGCCCTGCCGGAGCACCCTGCCGCCGGAGTAGACCTTGCTTGGTT
>CAZUJI010000246.1:1094-2947 GCA_964620235.1 uncultured Eubacteriales bacterium | reverse complement strand
GGCGTTTACACCCGCCACCAAGCCCTGGGCGGCGGCCTCTTCATACCCCGAGGAGCCGTTGAACTGCCCCGCGCCGTACAGCCCGGGGAACCCGTAAAACTCTAACGAGGCCTGCATAGCCAAGGGGTCGACACAGTCGTACTCTATAGCATAGGCGGGGCGCTGGATATGCACGTTTTCGAGCCCGGGAATGCTTTTATATACCGCGATTTGCACGTCCTCAGGCAGTGAGGAGGACATCCCCTGCAGGTACATTTCGTCGGTATCGGCGCCGCAGGGCTCTATAAAAATCTGGTGGCGCTGCTTGTCGGCAAAGCGCATAATTTTATCCTCAATGCTGGGGCAATAGCGGGGGCCTACCCCCTGAATGTTGCCCGAATACAAGGGAGAGCGGTGAATGTTATCTAATATAATCTGCTTGGTTTGGTCGTTGGTGTAGCCAATGTGGCAAACCACGGTGTTTTGGGGCGGTGTGGCGGTGCCGTAGCTAAAGGGAACCACCTGCTCGTCGCCCGGCTGCTCTTCGAATTTTGAAAAATCAATAGAGCTTTTAAGCATACGGGCAGGGGTGCCGGTTTTAAAGCGACGCAAAGGCAAGCCCAGCTTTTGCAACGCCCCCGAAAGCTCGGTGGCGGCAAACATACCGTCGGGGCCGCCTGCGTAGCTTACGTCGCCCACGAAAATGCGGCCACCTAAAAAGGTGCCTGTGGCTAAGATTACCGTATCACAAAGGTATTGCGCCTGCAGTTGGGTGGTAAGCAGCCATTTACCCTCTTGCTGCGCAATATCGGTAATTTCGGCCTGCTTTAAAAATAAATTAGGCTGGCGCTCTAACACCTTTTTCATATACCCCGCGTAGGCGCGGCGGTCAATTTGCGCCCGCAGGCTATGCACCGCAGGGCCCTTGCCCCTATTCAGCATACGGCTTTGCAGGGTGTTGGCGTCGGCAGCGCGACCCATTTCGCCCCCTAAGGCGTCTATCTCGCGCACCAGGTGACCCTTGGCGGTGCCGCCTATAGAGGGGTTGCAGGGCATATTGCCTACGGAATCCATATTTATAGTAAAAATAATGGTTTTGCAGCCCATACGGGCGGCGGCCAAGCCTGCCTCAATGCCGGCGTGCCCTGCGCCTATAACTGCAACCTGATATGTATCGGCCAAAAATTTCATAAAAAACTCCTATTTACCCACACAGAAGGTGCGGAAAATCTCCTCAGCCACCTCGTTCGAGGCCCGCTCGCCGGTTAACTCCATCAGCGCGTTTAAGGCGTCGTCTATAAGCACGCCCACGGCGTCTAAGGTAAAGCCGCTGTTTAATATCTCTATGGCCTCGGCCACGCAGTCGGCCCCCCGCAGGGCGCAGCTGCGCTGCCGCTCGTTGGCCAGCAGCTCGTCGCCCGCGGTGTTTTGGGTCAGGCCTGCGGCCTGCTCTACGGCCTGCTTTAGCCGGGCAAGGCCCGCGCCGCTTTTGGCCGACACCACCACAAAGGGAATGCCCTGCGCCTGAAAGGCGGCGGTGTTGATGCGCTGACCCAAATCAGACTTATTGAGCACCGCTACGGTTTTTTTAGGGTCTACGGCCTGCAGCAGAGCCATATCCTCGTCGGTTAAAGGGTCGGAGCTGTCGAACACGGCCAACACCAAGGCGGCAGCCTGCATTTTTTGCCGTGAGCGCTCTACACCGATGCGTTCTACGGTATCGGCGGTGTCGCGCAGGCCGGCGGTATCGGCCAGGCAGAGCTTAATATCGCCCAGCATAACCGTTTCTTCAATCACGTCGCGGGTGGTGCCTGCAATGGGGGTAACGATGGAAACCTCCTCCCCCGACAGCAGGTTCATTAAGGTGGATTTGC
>CAZUJI010000246.1:0-1084 GCA_964620235.1 uncultured Eubacteriales bacterium | reverse complement strand
GCCCACGATGGCGGTTTTTAGGCCGTCCTTGAACACCTTGCCGCTGTCGTAGGCGGCCAAAAGCGCCTGCAGCTGCTGTAGCGCCTGCTGTAGGCGTTGGCTTAGGGCGTCTACCCCGCTGAATTCGATATCCTCGTCGGGGTAGTCGGAAAATACCGCTACGCTGGCGGCAGCGGCTAACAATTCTTCTTTAATGCTTGTGATTTTGGCAAAGGCGGCGCCCTTATGACAAGACACTGCCGCCTGCAGTGCCCGCTCCCCCGAGGCCGAAATGATATCGGCCACGGCTTCGGCGCGGGTTAAATCCATTTTGCCGTTTAAAAAGGCACGCTTGGTAAACTCCCCCGGGCCGGCAGGCTGCGCGCCTGCGGCAAGCACCGCCCGCAGCACCCGTTTGGCTACGTAGCTGCCCCCGTGACAAGAGAGCTCTACCACGTCTTCACCGGTGTAGCTTTTGGGGGCGCAAAACACGGTGGCAATGGCTTCGTCTAACTGGGTATCGCCGTCGTACACCTTGCCAAGCATAGCGGTATAGCCCTTCGCCTGCTGCAGCGGTTTGCCCGACAGCGAGCGAAAGACTTTGCCTGCGATTTGCTTTGCTTCGGCCCCCGAAATACGAATGACGGCAATGCCGCCCTGCCCTGCGGGGGTAGAAATGGCTGCTATACTTGTTTCCTGCATACGCGCGCTCCTATACCAAAATCTGCCGACCTTATATAGGCCGAAAGCGGGTCTGTATTTTTACAGATCCGCTTGTGTTATGTTTAGTCGAAAAATTCTTTTACCTTTTCAAAAAAGCTTTTGCGGGTGTTGTAGTTAGCGTCAGAATCCAACGCGTCAAACTCCTTGAGCTTTTGCTTTTGTTCCTTGCTTAAATTTTTAGGCACCTCTACCACAATTTTAACGTATTGGTCGCCACGGCCGCTGTAATTTAAGCGTTGGATACCCTTGCCCCGCAGCTTAAACTCGTCGCCGGGTTGGGTGCCCTCGTGAATGTCGAACTTGACCTTGCCGTCTAAGGTGGGCACGGTAATTTCGCACCCCAAGGCGGCCTGAGAGAAGGTAATGGGAATCTCACAGTACA
>CAZUJI010000245.1:0-2957 GCA_964620235.1 uncultured Eubacteriales bacterium | reverse complement strand
AAGCTCATCTAAAAGATGCACTGCGCCGCTATAAACGTCCAGCGCAAAAAATAAGCCGGACATAGTAAACTTATGTAACAAAATAATCGACCCTTTACTATTCAGTGTGCATAAAATAAGGGGCAGCCAACTGCCCCTTACTTAAAAACTATTTCTCGCATTTTTGGTTGGCTACCGTGCAGGAAGTTTTGCAAGCCGATTGGCAAGAAGCCTGGCACTCACCGCAGCCGCCTTTTTTACAAGACTTTTTCAATGCAGCACTGTTTAAAGTTTTTACGTGTTCCATAATTTTGACCTCCCATCGTTGATAAAACAAGTATAGCACATATTGCCATACATTTCAAACCTTTTTTTGCCGAATAGATTTATTTACGCCAAATATGCCGCCCAAGGCCGATGCCAAAGCCAAAACAACAAGGCGAATAACGGCAACGCTTGAAAAAGAACTGCCCAAAGCCAATGCAATACACAAATAGAATAAATACAACACTCCACCGCTGCACAAGCCAACCAAAAGGCCTTTTTGGCGATATTTATAGGCTGTATAAAAGCCGGCCGCAAACGCCCCTACACCTAACGAGGCGGTAGAAAGCGGAACTGCTACTGCCGCAGAAAAATCCCGCAGGGTCAGTATCAGCGCCATAATCAGCAGCAATAAAAACGAAACTGCAAGCCCTAAAAAAGCGCCGATTAAAACCGTTTCGTACAGTTTGCCGGATAATTTGGTGTTCTTTTTCATTCCTACTCCCCCGTTCTACATAAAATTTATGCGGTTAAGGGGTAAAATAGAACTTAGTTATCGTGAATGGTTAAGTTGGACTGAATTGCCCATTTTGCAATTTTAATTTTAGAATGGTCTACCGGAGACTCAATCACCAAAGAGTCGTCTTTAATGCTTACAACCTTACCGTGGATACCGCCGATGGTAAGAATATCGTCACCCATTTGGATGTTGTTGCGCATTTGCTCTTCTTTCTTTTGTTTCTTTCTTTGGGGGCGAATCATAATAAAATACATCGCCAAACCAATGACGGCAATATAGCCAATTAAAAATAAAGTTTCCATAAAATAAACCTCCAATTTGTTTCTAAATATTATACATTAAAGAATAAAATAAATCAATACTCTTTTGCACAATTTTATATACGTTTGCCTAAAACGTCTACCTTTTCGTTGTAATAGGCCATAAATCTGTCTTGATCTAAGGCTTCGCGGATTTCTTCCATTAAATGATTGTAAAAATACAGGTTATGCATTACACACAAGCGGTGTGCCAACATCTCGCCGCTCTTTAGCAAGTGACGGATATAAGCTCTGGAATACCGCGAGCACACGGGACAATTACATTCTTCGTCAATGGGCAACGGGTCGGTATCGTACTTTTTATTGTTGATGTTGATAATGCCCTTGTTGGTAAATAAGTGACCGTGACGAGCGTTGCGACTGGGCATTACACAGTCAAATAAATCTACACCGCGGCGCACACCCTCTAAAATATTTACCGGCGTACCTACGCCCATTAAATAGCGGGGCTTTTGCTCGGGCATTAAAGGCTCCACCGCCTCAATCACGTCATACATAATCTCGGCACTTTCGCCTACCGCTAAGCCGCCTATGGCGTAGCCGTCTAAGTCCATTTCCATAATCTGCTTTATATTTTCTTGCCGCAAATCGCGATAGGTTGACCCTTGATTTATGCCAAATAATAACTGATTTTTATTGATGGTATGCTCTAAAGAATTAAGTCGCTGCATTTCATTTTTGCACCGCTCCAACCAGCGTACGGTACGCTTTGCCGAGGCTTTGGCATAATTATACTCTGCGGGATTCTCTACACACTCGTCGAAAGCCATTGCTATAGTAGAGGCTAAATTTGACTGTATGCGCATACTCTCCTCGGGCCCCATAAAAATGCGCCGACCGTCTACGTGGGAGGCAAAGGTTACCCCCTGCTCTTCAATATGCCGCAGAGAGGCCAGTGAAAACACCTGAAAACCGCCGCTGTCGGTTAAAATTGGCTTATCCCAAGTGGTGAATTTATGAAGACCGCCCATTTTTGCCACAATATCATCGCCGGGGCGAACGTGCAAATGGTAGGTATTGCACAGCATAACCTGACAGTGTAAATTTTGCAAATCCTCAGCCGATACAGCACCTTTAATGGCAGCGGCGGTAGCCACGTTCATAAATGCAGGGGTCTGCACAACACCGTGCACGGTAGTAAATTCTCCCCTGCGGGCACTTTGTTCTTTTTTTATTACTTTAAACATACCTAAACCTAACCTTAATTTTGTTTTATGTATTATAGCACACTTTTACGGTAAAAAAAAGTCCTTTTCACATTAAAATGAAAAGGACTATGATTTAACAAATTATAAACCTAAATAGGGCGCGGGATTTACGCGTGTACCGTTGATTCTTACCTCAAAATGCACGTGATTACCGGTAGAATCGCCCGTAGTGCCAACAAAGGCAATAACCTCACCGGCCTTTACAACGTCGCCCACCGATACGTTAAAGCCGCTGCAGTGGCCGTACCAGGTTTCTACGGAATCGCTATGCCGTACTTTAACCAAATACCCGTAACCGCCATACCATTTTGCGTGGGTAATGGTACCGTCCATTGCGGCATAAATGTGGGTGCCTCTGGGTGCTGCAATGTCTAAGCCCTTGTGGCCGCGTCCATCGCCCCAGTACGAAGTAATAACCACGTTATCTACGTCCTGCACGGGCCAAAGCATTTTACCGCCCGAAGGAATGGTTGCGGTAGAGTTTTGCTTTACCTTTGTGCCAACAATAATTTGTTTAGAAACCGCCGCTTTAATTACCTCGGTTGAAATAACCTCTCTGGAAACCTCTTCGCCGTTTACGTACTCGACGCTTGCAGTGATTTTGCTTTTACCGTTTTCACCGTAACGTTTTACGTGTCGATACCCCTTGCTGTAAGAGGAGGATTG
>CAZUJI010000244.1:0-2957 GCA_964620235.1 uncultured Eubacteriales bacterium | reverse complement strand
TGCCTTGCTCGTGTTTGCTTATCTTATATATACCACATCTGCCGCAAAAAAACAATAAAAAGTCGTTTGCCTTTATAACAATAAATTTCTCATCGCTTTTTGTCGAACCTTGCCGACTTTACAAACCGTAGGTTTACATAAACCTAAAATTATGCCCATTTTTTAAAAATAAACCGCTAAAATAGGGGAGTTTTTCAACTTACTCACATAGTTATCCACAAGAATTATGTAAACCCGCATTATACGCAAAGTATATTTTTCCGCGAATAATCCTTCCTTTTTGTGGCAAAAATAGAATCGTATTTTCTGCCCAAAGGAGGCTTTACTATGCTACGGGGCGTACACCGCCAAATTATTGAAATCAACCAGCCGCAAAGCAATTATTTTGAAAAGGTTTTGCTGTTTGTCAACCCAAATTGCCCAAATATCTCGCAGCACCAGCTGCAGATGGAGGCGCGGCGGGTGGTGCAGCACTTAGGCGGGCAGTCAACCCCGGGGCAGCTGCGCAAAGCGGCCCGCAAAAGGCGTTTTTGGTGGATGGCAGGGGCGGGTATGACCCTATTGGTTACGGTTGCAACGATAATATTTATAATTTGTTCATAAACGCACACCCCCTTGCCCCAAATACGGGGGTTGACTTTTATTTCTTTTATGGTAAAATGTTATTGATTATATATAGGGGGTTTATACCTGTGAAAAAATTATTCGTTATGGTATTGGTTATTGTATTGGCAGTATGCTCTGTGGTGAGCGTCTCGGCCGCCGGTATTACGGCAGACGAGCAAAGAATTATCGACGCGTTAGACGATGAAATCGTGTTTGCTTTGGGTAGCGACAAGCTGCCCCCCGACTATCTGAATCGGTTAGAGGACTTTTTAATTAAGTACGACCTCACCGCCGAGCAGGTAGAAGAGGTTTTGGCCAAAATCGACGAGGTTAAGGCCGAAGCAAAGGATATGGAAATCTCTAAGACCGACCAAATCAACCAAAGCAACGCCGGTGGTTTGGTGGGCGCTGTAGAGGGTGCCGTGCAGGTGGTTGACAAAAACGCCAGCGTAAACATCAACAGCGACCGCAACCTGGTGATCCAGTTCTCTGACAAGTCTACCGTTACCTTTGAAAAGACTACCGTAAAAGCCACCGGTATTGTGGGCAATCCGATTGCCACCGTTGCCGCAGGCGTGGTGCTTTTGGCTGGGGTTGCTTACGTTGTGCTGGCATCTCGCAAGGCCTGCTGCGGTAAATAAGCTATGATGTACATTCAACCCGAACAAAAACCTAAAAAAAGATCACTTAAAAGAGCAACGGCATTTTTCGGAATGCCGTTACTTTTTCTTGTAATTGGCTATTTGCTGATTTATTTGCTGGCCCACCCGGTGCTGGTGCCGGTGCAATCGGTGCTGTCTATGGTCATTGGGCAAGAGGTGCCCCGGTTTGAAGAGGACGACGCCGAGCAGGTGGTTAACCTGGCCGATGCCAACGAGCAGCAAAACAAGGTGGATATTAACCAGGTGGTCTTCCCGGACATTGGGGACAAGTTCGCCCGCATTACCATCTCGGGCACCGAGGTAGACTGTGATTTGTATTACGGCGACACGAAAGCCATTTTAAAAAAGGGCGCCGGTCAATATACCGGCAGCAAGCTACCCGGCTTCGGCTCTACCACTATGGTGGCTGCCCACGTAACCACCCATTTTAAAGATTTAAAGAACGTAGAGCCGGGCGACGTGGTTACCGTTACCACCACCTACGGCGTGTATACCTACACCATTGAGAGTACGGCCATTAAGAATTATCAGGACGAAACGGCCTACGACCTGCGTGCCAAGGAGGATAATTTGGTGCTGTACACCTGCTACCCCTTTGACTCCTTTACCTTTACCGCGCAACGCTTTTTCGTATACGCCAAATACACTTCGGGCCCCGAAGTTATTTATCGATAAAGGGGGAGAACGGTATGCAACAAACTAAAAAAGCAGCTTTCTTTCACACGGCGCTTACGTCGGTTAACGCTTTTTTGCTGGCATTTTTCTTGTTTGTAAGCTCTACGGTTGCCGTTTTGTACGTAACCGTGCTTAACCCCGATTTTATGGTGCAGGTGCTGCAAAAGCAGGGCTTTACCGACTTGATTTACCAAGAGTACTCTAAAGAGCTGGAATATCTGGCCGAGCCTGCGGGGGTAGACCCTCAGGTGCTGTTGGACACCGTTACCAAAGAAGAAATGGCTTGGACCTTGCAGCGCACGGTGTATTACGCTTATGACGAGAACCACCCCAAGGGCAAAGCGTTAGACACCGAAAGCGTAAAAGCACGGTTCGCCCATCGGTTAACCGAGTATGCTAAAAATCAGGGCTTTTCCATTGAGCAAGAGGTGCAGGCCGGTATTGATAACATCGCCGGCTTGGCCATAACCGAGTATTACAAATACGCTACGCTGCCCTATATGCAGCATATCGGCGGCTTTTTCCGCAGCATAAAAAATAAGGTGCTGCCGGTGCTTTTGGCCGGTGTGGGCTTGGTTGCCGTTATGGCGGTTTGCCTGTTTTTGGGCAAGGCTCGCACGGGCGCGCAAAAAACCGCAGGGCTTATATGGGCGCTTTCGGGCGCGGGGCTTTTGAATTTAGCCTGGCCTATAGCGGTGCTGCTGTTTGGTAGGTTGGAGTATTTAACGGTGCAAATTAAATCGCTGTATCTGTTCATGCAGGGCTACATACGCGATATTTTGGTGATTTTTATCATTGTGGGCGCCGCAATGCTGGCTTTGGCCCTTTTGGCATTTTTCTGCCTTTACCTTTGGCAAAGAAAAAAAGAACTTGCAGTAGAAGAATAAAAGCAAAAACACTCGTCGTTGGGAGACACTTCGTAAAGAAGTTTCTCCCAATTTTTTTATATTAAAAATGACACCTTCGTCTTGAAAGTGTCATAGTGGATTACATACCTTAAATTTATACCCGTCT
>CAZUJI010000243.1:0-2967 GCA_964620235.1 uncultured Eubacteriales bacterium | reverse complement strand
GGCGGGGCGAACGATAACCGGGTAACCGATTTTATCGGCAATCTCTAAAGCGTAGCCCACGTCGTTGGCAATGTCCGAGGGAATGGTGGGCTGGTTGATGGAATCCATCGTTTCTTTAAACAGCTCCCGGTCCTCGGCCTTGTCAATGGCCTCAGCATTGCTACCCAGCAGGCGCACGCCCATTTTGTCTAAAAACCCGCTTTTAGACAGCTGCATGGCAATGGTAAGGCCAGTTTGACCACCCAAGCCTGCCAGCAGGCTGTCGGGGCGCTCTTTTTCAATAATACGCATAACCGTTTTTTCGGTTAGGGGCTCTAAATAAATTTCGTCGGCCAGGGCTTGGTCGGTCATAATGGTGGCGGGGTTAGAGTTGACAAGCACCACGTTTACGCCTGCGGCCTTTAACACGCGGCAGGCCTGCGCGCCGGCATAGTCAAACTCGGCGGCCTGACCGATTACGATGGGACCGGAGCCGATAACCAGAACTTTTTTAATACTTTTATCTACCGGCATTGCTTATCCCTCCATATTTTTTAAGAATTGATCCAACACGTCTGCGGTGGGGTCGTACTGCACCGAAAGGGCACAGATATTTTTATAAGCCACGCCCTCGCAGGTTTGGTCGTTTACGTTAACGTACCGCTGCTCGGCCCCCTCCGGCAGGCTGCCGGAAGCTACCACGTAGTTGTGGTTTTGGGTGGTTACGGCGGTGGTGCCAACGGCTAAATCTTTAACCGGCTGGTTGCCGCCGTGGTGGCCGTATTTTAATTTTTCTACCCCTGCGCCCATAGCCAGGGCCAACATTTGGTGACCCAAGCCAACGGCCAAAATGGGGGCTTTGCCTGCCAAGGCTTCAATGGTTTTGATTTGCGGGGCGTTGGCAGTCGGGTCCCCGGGGCCGCCGGAAAGCACGATGCCCTGAGGCTTGGTGGCCAGCAGCGCCTCTGTCTCGGCGTCGGCCGGGTAAACCGTTACCTGGCAGCCCTTGGCGCACAGAGCGTTAATTAAACTGTTTTTTACACCGTAATCTATAAGGGCGACCTGCTTTTTGCACTCCCCTACTGCGGGGTACACCTTGCTTTGCCTGCAGGTAACCTGCATTACGCCGGGTACCTCGGCAACCAAAGCAGCAGCATCGGCGGGGGGTTGGCTGCAGATGGTGGCGGTCATAGTGCCGTTCTCACGAATGATACGGGTAAGCTCACGGGTGTCTACCCCGCAAAGACCTACCACTCCCTGCGCCTTTAAGTAGGCGTCAATATCCCCTTGGCTACGGAAGTTAGAGGGTGTCGCACACCACTCACGCACAACGTAGCCCTTGGCGTGGCAACGGTCACTCTCCATATCGGCATCTATCATACCGTAGTTGCCCACCATAGGGAAGGTTTGCAAAATGATTTGCCCGGAATAGGCCGGGTCGGTTAACGTTTCAATGTATCCAACCACGCTGGTGGTGAATATCAGCTCGCCCACCGTATCGCCGTCGGCACCAAAGCGGGTACCCTCGAACACACGGCCGTTGCTTAAAACCAAATACGCTTTCTCCATATTCGCCCCTCCGTTATTCTTATTTATTGCCAAGCAGCTTTACCAAAACTGCCTTTTGTGCGTGCAAGCGGTTCTCGGCCTCGTTGAAAATCTCTTCAGCGTGAGCCTCAAACACCTTGGCGGTGATTTCTTCCTCGCGGTGGGCAGGCAGACAGTGCAGCACAATGGCGCCGGGCATTGCGGCGGCCATTACGGCGTCGTTGATCTGGTAGCCTGCAAAGGCCTGCTCGCGAATGGCTTTTTCATCCTCTTGGCCCATAGACGCCCAAACGTCGGTGTACAGCACGTCGGCATTTTCGGCGGCCTTAAGCACGTCGTCGGTGCAGGTAAAGTCGCCGTTTTGGACGGCCCACTTCATAATCTCGGCATCGGGCTCGTAGCCCTTGGGGCAGGCAATGCTTACCGCCATACCCATTTTAATACAGCCCACTATTAAAGAGTTGGCCATATTGTTACCGTCGCCCACAAAGCAAAGCTTGCGACCCTTGAACACACCCTTATACTCGCGGATGGTCATTAAGTCGGCCAGCACCTGACAGGGGTGGGCATAATCGGTTAGGCCGTTGATAATGGGAATGGAACCGTATTTTGCCAGCGCCTCTACCTCTTCTTGGGCAAAGGTACGAATCATAATACCGTTTAAGTAGCGAGAAAGCACCCGCGCGGTATCCTCCACCGGCTCGCCACGGCCGATTTGCAAATCTCGGGAGCTTAAAAACAGAGCGTTGCCCCCCAGCTCGTACATACCCACCTCAAAAGAAACGCGGGTGCGGGTAGAGGATTTTTGGAAAATCATACCCAGGGTTTTGCCCTTTAAGTGGGGGTGCGCAATACCGTTTTTGCGCTCGTATTTTAACTTGTCGGCCAAATCTAAAACCTCTGAAATTTCGTCGGCCGACCAATCGGATAATTTAAGCAAGTGTTCCATCAGCAATTACCTCTTTCAATATTTCTAAGCCTTTTTGCAGCACGTCCTCGGGGATATTTAACGCGGGAAGTAACCGCAGTTTTGTTTTGGCTGTTAATACAAGCAAACCTTTTTGCAGCGCTGCGGCGGCCATTTTTTTGGCGTCGCCCTGCACCTCTATACCCAGCATCAAGCCCATACCGGTTATGCTTTTTACGCCCTTGGCGCCCGACAGGGTATTTAACACCAGTTTAGATTTATTTTGCACACTTTGCAGCAATTTTTCGTCAATACGAGATAAAATATTTAAAGCGCCTGCGGCACAAATGGGGTTGCCGCCAAAGGTGGAGCCGTGGTCGCCCGGATTGAACACCCCGGCGGTTTTGCTGCCAAACAGAGTAGCGCCCAAGGGCAAGCCGCCCGCCAGCCCCTTTGCGGTAGACACAATATCGGGCTGAATGCCGTACTGCATATAGGCGTACAGACTACCGGTGCGGCCGTTGCCGGTTTGC
>CAZUJI010000242.1:0-2982 GCA_964620235.1 uncultured Eubacteriales bacterium | reverse complement strand
TATCAAGCCATTTCCGGCGCAGGCAAAACCTTTGAAACCTTCCCTGAAATTGTAGATAACATTATTCCCTACATTGGCGGTGAAGAAGAAAAATCTGAAAAAGAACCCTTAAAGATTTGGGGCAAGGTTGAAGACGGCGAAATCAAACACGCCGATAGCCCCAAATTTACTGCACAATGCTTACGCGTACCCGTGTCCGACGGTCATATGGCAGCCGTATTCGTATCCTTTGATAAAAAGCCTTCTAAAGAAGAGATTTTAGAATGCTGGAAGAGCTTTGCCGGCCGTGCACAAGAGCTGCAGCTGCCCAGCGCTCCTAAGCAGTTCCTGCACTACTTTGAAGAAGACAATATGCCCCAAACCAAGCTGCAAAGAGATTTAGAGGGCGGTATGGCAGTATCTATCGGTCGCTTACGCGAAGATACGCAATACGATTATAAGTTTGTTTGCTTGTCGCATAATACATTGCGTGGCGCTGCCGGCGGTGCCGTACTTATGGCAGAGTTGCTTTGCGCAGAAGGTTATATGGACTAATTTTTGCCTATAGGCAGAACAGGTGTGATCAATATGAAAAAAACAGTTTTTACAGGTGTTGCAACCGCTCTTGTTACCCCTATGAATGCAGATTTAACCGTAAATTATGATCGGTTAGAAAAATTAGTAGATGAACAAATCTCCGGCGGTGTAGATGGTTTGGTTATTTGCGGCACCACCGGTGAGTCTGCTACCTTAAACCACGAGGACCACGTTAAGGTTTTAGAGGTAGCCACCAAAGCCGCTAACCACCGTGTGCCTATTATTGCCGGCACCGGCAGTAACGACACGGCTTATGCAGTAGAGTTATCGCAATCGGCGCAAAAATTAGGCGTAGACGCTTTATTGATGGTTACCCCCTATTACAATAAGGCAACCCAAAACGGTCTTGTAGCCCATTATACCTACGTTGCAGACCGTGTGGATCTGCCTATTATTTTATACAACGTGCCCTCCCGCACCGGTGTAGATATTAAACCCGAAACCTACTATAAATTGGCACAACACAAAAACATTGTTGCCGCCAAAGAGGCCAACGGCGATCTTTCGGCTTTGGCCCACACCGTTTCTTTGTGCGGTGATGCGTTAGATATTTACTCCGGTAACGACGACCAAATCGTTCCCATTCTTTCTTTGGGTGGTAAGGGCGTAATTTCGGTGCTTTCTAACATCGCTCCTAAAGAGACCCACGATATTTGCGAGCTATATTTTAAAGGCGACGTAAAAGGCTCCCGCGATTTACAAATTAAATACATTAATTTAATCAGCGCTTTATTCTGCGAGGTCAATCCCATCCCTGTAAAAGAGGCTATGAATTTAATGGGTATGAACGTTGGCCCGTTACGATTACCCTTAACGGCTATGGAGCCCGCAACAAAACAGCGCTTAATGGACGAAATGAAAAAGGTTGGTTTACTGTAAAACCAAAAGGACGTGCAAATGATGACCAAGATTATCTTAAACGGTTGTAACGGTAAAATGGGCAAATGCATTACTGCTTGCGTTGCCAAGCGTGAAGATTGCCAAATCGTTGCAGGTGTAGATATTCACCCGCAGCAAGAGGCTGATTTCCCCGTTTACGCCAGCATATTTGATATCACGCAATCGGCCGACGTGATTATTGATTTTTCACACCCCTCTGCCCTACCCAACGTGCTGCAATATGCCGTTGACCGTGGTTTAGGTGCTGTAATTGCTACCACAGGCTTGTCAGAGGCGGATATACAAAATATCCATTCTGCCGCCAAGGTAGTGCCGATTTTCTCTTCGTTTAATATGTCGTTGGGTATTAACCTGCTCATTAGCCTTTCTAAAAAAGCGGCAGCTATTCTTTCGTCGGATTTTGATATTGAGATTTTAGAAAAGCACCATAACGAAAAGATTGATGCTCCCAGCGGCACAGCCATTATGTTAGCGCAAGAAATCAACAATACGTTGGACCAAAAAATGCATTTCGTAACCGAGCGTCAAACTAAACGCAAAAAACGCGAAAAAACCGAAATCGGTATTCACTCGGTGCGCGGCGGCAATATAGTTGGCTACCACGAGGTAATTTTCGCCGGGCACGACGAGGTTATTTCCCTTTCGCATACCGCTACGTCAAAAGAGGTTTTTGCGGTTGGTGCCGTAAACGCAGCCGTATTCTTGCCCACTTGCAAGCCGGGTATTTACGATATGCAAGCATTAATCGAAAATAATTAACAAGCTTTAACACGCCTACGGAGGGTATCCCAATGTAGGCGTGTTTTTTTGCACCCATTTGGACATACCTGCATACAATAAAAAGGAACAACAAAAAAGGGTGAAAACTATGCCTTTTAATGACAGAGAATTGCTTGCAAGAATGATACAATGCGAAGCCGGTGGCGAAGGTCGTACAGGTATGGAGGCGGTAGCCACCGTAATTATGAACCGCGTGCACGCCACCGGTGGTGAGTATTTCAGAACCGGCGGAGGCAATTTACGAAACGTACTGTTTCAACCCTATCAATTTGACTGTGCTCGAACCGAAATTGGCGGACAAACAAATATGCAAAACATTTATAATATGTCTCCCGAGCCGATTCACTACGAAATTGCCGACTGGGCCTTAAGCGGCGGTAGCCTTGGCGCGGTGGCAGATTCTCTTTGGTATTATAATCCGTTTTCGCAGTCCTGCGAGCAAGAATTTCCCCGCAACGGCTCAGGTTATTGGTATACCCGTATTGGGCAGCATTGTTTTTACAGACCCACAAGCTTATACTACCAAACATAAAAAGGAGTAAAGTATATGAATCAAATATCCTCATCAACTACAACAGATTACGGTATGTATGCCCCTGCGGGCACCAACACCTCACCGCACAGTGCGGTTTCTCGACAAAACCCTGTGATGTATCTGCCTGCAAATATGTATCCTACCTGCGGATATAATCAACAACTGCAACATCCCGCAAATATGCACAAGCA
>CAZUJI010000241.1:0-2989 GCA_964620235.1 uncultured Eubacteriales bacterium | reverse complement strand
TCGGACGGCAGCCTAAATTAGGCTGCTAAAGCAACTTTATTGTTGTTATTTATTTGTGAATTTGCGACTTTTATAGTGGTGCCGCACCACTACCCGCTTACCATGCTTCAAAATCCCTGTCGAAACCTTTACGGCCCCGTGTCGATTGTGCAATCTATTATACTTGATTTGCGCTGCAGATGCAAGGGGGTATTTTTGTTGAATTTTTATACGTCGTTGCACTTTTTAGCAATATGTGGTATGTTAATTGTAGTATTTGTAAAACGAGGTGCATTATGCAGAGCATTACCGTTTCGTTTAAAGAGCAGGCATTGATTATGGATGCAAATATAACTCCCGGGGCAACTAAGCCCGCAATGGTTGTGTTGCCCGGTGGTGGGTACGTTGGTCATACCGGGCGTGAGTGTGCGCCGGTGGCCAATGCCTTTACTAAAAAAGGCTTTCAGTCCTTTATTTTGCATTATTCTGTTAAAGAAGACGCCAAATTCCCAAGGCTTTTGCAAGAGGTTTCGGCAGCAATTGTGCATATTCGAACCAATGCAGAGGAATTATTTGTTGACCCGTCAAAAATTTATTTGGTTGGCTTTTCGGCCGGCGGACATTTGGCGGCGGCTATGGCCTCTATGTGGCATTACGAGCAAGCCAGGCCATCACCTGATATGCCCGAGGGTCTAAATCGGCCAACAGCGGTTGTTTTAGGATACCCCTTAATTACGTCAGAGCCCGGGGTAACCCACTCTTGCCTGCGCCGGGCAGCAGGGGAGATGCTGCCGGAGAAAATCTCGGTAGAAAAATGTGTAACTGAAAAATCCGTGCCCGCCTTTATGTGGCATTGCCGGCCCGACCGACATTTATCCGAGCAAAACACTCTTTTGCTGGCTCTGGCTTACGCTAAAGCTAAAATTCGGTACGAATTGCGAATTTATGACGAAGGCAGCCACGGTATTGCGGTGGCTGACCGCACCGTTTCGGAGAAATTGCCCCAAAACAGTCGCGTGGCCCGGTGGGTAGAGGATGCGGTGGACTGGTTGAAGGCTTTAGAGCAAGAAATAATAGATTGGTTTGCTTTATTATAAAAAATGGTATAAAAAACGGACTCTATGGGTATTGATATGCACCCCCAAAGTTGGACACTTTTGAAGGTGCATATTTTTCCTGGGTAAAACAGAGCTTTTTATACGGTTTTGTTGTGAAAAAAATTAAAAAAGCAATATATCCCTATTTATTTTCTAAAAAGGCTATGCTATAATTAAAATCCGACGGATGTTTATTGTTTTTGGAATGATACAATAAACGATATCTACTATTTGAATCATGATGGAGGAATATTATGAAGTCAGTAGAAATTCGGACAGACGGTGTATATCTTGACGGCGAGAAGTTTTTCTTCTTGACCGGTGATTTTCATTATTTCCGTACACTTCCCGGCGGTTGGAAGCGGAGAATGGAATTGATGAAGGATTTTGGTATGACGGCACTTTCCACCTACGTACCGTGGAATCTGCACGAGCCCAAACGCGGGACTTTTTATTTCGAGGGGTTGTGTGATATAACACGCTTTCTTGAACTGGCGCAAGAGGTTGGCTTAAAGGTAGTTATGCGCTGCTCGCCCTATATGTGTGGCGAGTGGGAAATGGGCGGTTTGCCCAGTTGGCTGCTTAAAGACCGTACGATGTGCTTGCGTTCATCGGATGCTTCGTTTATGGAAGCGGTGGAAGCATTTAACAAGGTGTTGTGTGAAAAATTGCGCCCTATGCTGCATAGTAACGGTGGCCCGATTATTATGGTCGGTCTTGAAAATGAGTACGGCAGCTTTGGAAGCGATAAAGAATATTTGCGTATGTTAGAAGACTCTTATCGCAGAAATGGAATTGACGTACCTTTTATGAGCGCAAACGGTGTGGATCCCTTTAAGTTCCGTAATGGAACGCTGGAAGGGAACTGGAACGGTGTGGATGCACCGGCCGCCTCTATGGGTATAGCTGATCTTAATCGATTAAAACAGATACAGCCGAATAAACCGCTGATGGCAGGCGAGGCCTGGATAGGGCATACTTCGTACTGGGGCCGTCCAAATGAAATAAATAAGAGGGTTGATGAGCGGGCAAACTATTTCCGTGAGGCTTTGGAAATGGATGCACATTTAAATTTTTATATGTTCTGCGGCGGTACTAATTTTGGATTTACCAATTGCGGCTTGGAAAATGCGGCGCTTGGGCGTTATACGGCTTCGACCACGAGTTATGATTACGATGCGCCCATCAGCGAAGAAGGCATACCCCGTGCAAAGTACTTTGCGCTGCGTGATGTGTTAGATGCATTTCTCGGTAAACCGGCACGTCCGCATATAGCTCCGGCGTACCGTGCACAGACTATTGAAAATATTAAGTTGACCGAGTGCGCACCGTTATTACAAAACACGGATGTATTGGCAGAGAAGACCGTGAAAGCGAATCGTACCATCTGTATGGAGGATTTAGACCAAGCCTTTGGCTTTATTCGTTATACAACCTATCTGCAGTATGCTGACCCTCGCAAATATCATTTGAAAATTGATGGTCTGGCAGACCGCGCTACCGTGTATCTGGATGGCAAATACGCCGGTACCTATATGCGTGATGTCGATAGCGAGGATATTGTGTTTACAATTCCGGAAGGCGGAGTTGAACTGTCTATTTTGGTGGAAAATACCGGCCGTATCCAATATGGTTATAAACTGTATGACTATAAGGGTATTCTTGGTTGCGTTCGCTTTGAAATAGAACAGCCGGACGGCAAATATTTGTACAATTACGCCAACTGTATGGGCTTTACCATTGAAACTCTGCCGCTGACCTCACTCAAAGGTCTGCGGTACGGTGCACAACCGGAAGAAAATAATCCCTGTTTCTGGCGTGGTACCTTCAAAGCAGAGCCGGATGTAGATACGTTTTTAGATATGGCCGATTGGGAAAAAGGTGTTGTATGGGTCAATGGATTCAACCTGGGC
>CAZUJI010000240.1:395-2993 GCA_964620235.1 uncultured Eubacteriales bacterium | reverse complement strand
ATATGGGTACCGACTGGCACATTAACATCGATGGGAAAAAATTCACGCCGCAGGGTTAGAAATCAACTGTTGGACCGTTGATGACCCTGCCCGCGCCGAAGCCTTGGCCGAAATGGGTGTAGACTACATTACCTCCAATATTTTGGAGTAGTGGTTGACTTATTTCGCCGTTTTGTGTATAATTCTCTTGTTACAAAAATGCAAAACTGAAAATGCTTATATCTGTAACAATTTGGTTTTGAGGAGAAAAACAAATGAGTGAAAAAAGAAGTAGCTTTACCGGCAAATTAGGCTTTGTTCTGGCAGCAGCCGGCTCGGCAGTTGGCTTGGGCAACATTTGGCGGTTTCCGTATCTGGCCGCAAAATACGGCGGCGGTATTTTCTTGTTGGTATATTTGGTTTTGGCCGTTACCTTCGGCTTTGCTTTAATGGTGGCCGAGATTTCTATCGGCCGTAAAACCGGCTTAAGTGCCATCGGCGCTTTCCGCAAGTTGGACAAACGCTTTTCCTTCTTGGGGTATTTGGCGGCGTTGGTGCCCATTATTATTTTGCCCTATTACTGTGTTATTGGCGGTTGGGTTACCAAATATCTGTTTACCTTTGTGTCCGGTCAGGGTTTGGCCGCCGCAGGCGACAGTTATTTCGGCACCTTTATTGCCGGCGTGGGCGAGCCTATCGGCTGGTTTTTGCTGTATTTAGGTCTTACCGCTTTGGTTGTACTCTTTGGCGTTGAAAAGGGTATTGAAAAGGTCAGCAAGGTTATGATGCCGGTTCTGGTGGTATTGTTTGTTGTTATTGCCGTGTATACCGTTACCCGCCCCGGCGCGTTAGAGGGTGTGGCCTATTACTTTACCACTGATTTCAGCAAATTCTCGGCCAAAACTGTTTTGGCTGCTATGGGTCAGTTGTTCTACTCTATGTCCTTGGCTATGGGCATTATGATTACCTACGGCTCTTATATGAAAAAAGAGGTGAACCTGGAGAACTCGGTTCACCAAATCGAGATTTTTGACACCGGTATTGCCTTTATTGCAGGCTTGGTTATCGTTCCTTCGGTATTCGTATTCTCCGGCGGCAACGAAGAGGCTTTGGGCAAGGGCCCCAGCTTAATGTTCGAAATGCTGCCCAAGGTGTTTGAGAGTATGCCCGCAGGCGGTGTTATCGGCGCTTTATTCTTTGTGTTGGTGCTGTTTGCCGCGTTGACCTCGTCGATTTCTTTGATGGAGACCATCGTTTCCATTATTCAGGACAAATTCAAGCTGGGCCGCAAAACAGCTTGCGTTTTGGTATTTGTTTTAAGTATTATTTTAGGCTTGCCCTCTTGCTTAGGCTTTGGTCTGTGGGATAGTATCAAGATCATCGGTATGTCCTTCTTAGACTTCTTTGATTTTATCTCCAACAGCGTGTTGATGCCCATCGTAGCTTTAATCACCTGCATTTTTGTAGGCTATATTTTAAAGCCCAAGGCCTTAATTGAGGAGGTAGAGCTGTCCTCTAAATTTAAGGGCAAGGCTTTGTTTACCGTGGTTATTAAATACATTGCGCCTATCTGCATCGTTTTAATTTTAATTTCCTCGGTATTAGACGTTTTTGGTATTGTAAAAATCTAAAAGTTGTAGTATCATAACAGCGTATCGGTCAGCCGGTACGCTGTTTTTATGTTTATATAGTGGGGGAGAAGTTTTGGAGAAGATACTCAACTGTGTTATGGATATCGGCGAGCAGATGCTCGTATGCGGCGCCGAGGTGCACAGGGTAGAAGATAGTGTGGGCCGAATTTGCAGCGCCTTTGGCCTGCAACGGGCCGACGTTTTTATCATTACCAGCTGTATAATTGTTACCGTAAGTAACGGCAAGGGTAAAACCTTTACCCAAACCCGCCGCATTCATACCACCGGTACCGATATCGAAAAATTACATCAGCTGAACCAACTGTCTCGGGATATTTGCCAAAGTCACCTGTCCTTAGAAGAAATCAACGCTCGTTTTACTAAAATACAAGCACAAAAAGCCTACCCCTTTTGGGCCGAGGTTGCCGCTTACGCCTGCATTGCCGGCGCTTTTACGTTATTCTTTGGCGGTAACGTTACCCAAGCGGTACTGTCCCTAATTATTGGTGGCGGTATGCGCTTTGTAGCCTTGTTTGCCGAGCGCTTTCGTCTAAACCGTATTTTTTCTAAATTTTTGTGCTCTATGTTTGTTACCGCTTTGGCCTTTTTGGGTGTGACACTGCGGCTTACCCCTTTGGCAGATAAAATCATCATTGGCAATATTATGACCTTAATTCCCGGCATCGGATTAACCAACGCGCTGCGGGATTTGTTTATTGGCGACAGCATTTCAGGCCTTTTGCGGCTGATTGAAGCAGGCTTGATTGCCTTGGCCATTGCCGCCGGGTATTTTGCGGTTGCATTTTTGGCAGGGGGTGTTGCTATATGACAAGTACCCAGCTTTTGCAAATTCTTACCGGCTTTTTGGGCTCTTGCGGTTTTGCGGTGCTGTTTCATATCCGCGGTCGCCGTTTTTGGGTTACCGTTTTGGGCAGCCTGCTTTCGTGGGCGTTGTTTATTGTTTTGGGCTTTTGGCTGCAAAGTGAGG
>CAZUJI010000240.1:0-385 GCA_964620235.1 uncultured Eubacteriales bacterium | reverse complement strand
GTTTTACGGTACTTTATTGTTGCAGCGGTTATGTCCTTTTATGCTGAGCTTATGGCACGGGTAATTAAAACACCCACTACAACCTTTATTACCACCAGCTTAGTGCCGTTGATTCCCGGCGCATCGCTTTACTATACAATGGCCTACGCCTTTAGCAGCGATATGCAGCATTTTGCCCAAAAGGGCGGGTATACTCTGCAATTGGCCGCCGCGCTGGCTCTGGGCATTTTATTTGCAACGGCCGCCACCAGCTTAATTCACCACCTGGTACACCACAAAAAAGGGTAAACCTTTTCGCCGCGCATCTTGGATTTTTTAACGGTGCGTGGCGTTATTGACAATATAAGAAAATTATGGTACTATCTATTTGTTGACAAAGCAACAT
>CAZUJI010000239.1:0-2997 GCA_964620235.1 uncultured Eubacteriales bacterium | reverse complement strand
ACAGGTGGAGCAGGTCGTGGGGGTATCGCAGGCTGCATCTACCCAGGCGTGGCCCAGGGCGGCTGCTTCGTCGGCGGTGTAGGTATCGTCACAGGCAGAGCAGGTGTAGGTGGTGTAGCCTCCAGTAGTGCAGGTGGGATCTGTTACAACTGCTTCGTAACTGTGGCCAAGTGCATCTACCGTGTCAGCAGTGTAGGTGTCACCGCATGCGGAGCAGGTATAGGTTGTGTAGCCTCCTACTGTGCAGGTAGGATCCGTGACAACCGTTTCGTAGCTGTGGCCTGCAGCTTGGCCCTCCGTCGCTCCGCAGACGGAGCAGGTCTTGGCTGTGGTACAATCTGCTTCTGTCCAGCTGTGGCCAAGGGCTTCACCATCGGTCTCACCGCAGACGGAGCAGGTCTTGGCTGTGGTGCAGGTTGCGTCTACCCACTTGTGGCCAAGGGCCTCGCCCTCGGTCGCGCCACAGACGGAGCAGGTCTTGGCTGTGGTGCAGTTCGCGTCTACCCAGGTGTGGCCAAGGGCGTCGCCTTCGGTTGCTCCACAGGTGGAGCAGGTCTTGGCTGTGGTGCAGTTCGCGTCTGCCCAGGTGTGGCCCAGGGCATCCACATAGCTGTCCACATAGCTGTCACCGCAGGAGCAGGTGTGGGTGGTGTAGCCCTGTTCGGTGCAGGTGGGGGCGGTTACAACAGAGGTGTAGCTGTGGCCCAACGCGGGGATCTCTTCCTTCATGATATCGGAGACCGCCCATGCATCGTCGCCTTCAAAGGTGGCGGTGTAAACACGCTTGCCCGCGGCCGTGTGGGTTGCAGCAACGGTTTCCGTCAAAGTGCCGGTTGCTGTTGCGGTCTGAGAGGCAGTACAATTCGCACAATTGCGGGTAGCCGTACACTGGTAGCCGCTCCAGTTGTAGGTTGTTTCACCATAGCTGTGAGCCTGAATGGGTGTAATTTCATAGCCACACACGGTGCAGGTCTGTGCGGCGGTGCAGGTGGCATCATCGCCAGAGGTGTGGCTCACAACCGCATAGGTATATCCGCAACCATAAGCGCAGACAAACCAGTGGCCTGAAGCGTCTTTGTCCATGTTGCCTTGCGCATGGCCGTTTACGGTGTCAACCGGAATTACTTTTGTGATCTCCACGCCGCACACGGGGCAATCATATATAGCATAACCAGTGTTTGTACAATCAGGCAGCCGATATTCTTTGTAATACTCCGGGGCCACATCGTGGTGGACCGGAACGCTGTCTTCGTCCACTACATCGCTGATCTCGTAGTTGTCAGCCCAGTCCACCGTAAAGATCGCTCCGGTCCAGACATGGGCCTTTTCACAGGATGCGGGGTATTCAATTGTTTGAATCTCGGCCTCCGCGGTCTCGGTGTGGCCGCAACTTCTAATACAAGAGGCCGTTGCTGTAATGGTGGTGTAGCTATCGGGATTAGCTTCGTATTCTTCCTTGGTAGGAGCAGGCGAATACGTAACAGTGCCCAGCTCATGGCCCAAGGCAGATGTCATAACCTGTCCACACACCGTACAGACTTCAGCAGTTGTACAGGTTGCCGCTCCGCCGCTGACACAGGTTCCTTCGTCGCATTTCTTAATCGACCAGGTTCCCGCTGTGCTGTCGTAAGTGTAAGTCCGGGTTTCCGCAACGGTCACGTAAGATCCGTCTGCGTTTTTCAACTTTGCGGTTGTGATGGGGATTGCCGTGTTTCCGGTACCCTGCACCAACTGGTGTGTAGCTTCCTGCGTTCCCGGTTTGACGGTGATCACGCCGGATCCGGTGCTGTAAATGTTGGCACCGCTTTCGGTGGTGTAAACGTATCCGGCGCTGCAATCAACATTGCCGTTGATCAGGATGGAGGCGTCCACCAAATCGGCCGCTGTTCTTGTGTAAGTCTTTCCGGGAGCGAAATTCACCGGCGCAAGCTTCACATTAGAAACACCGCAGTAGTTGCCCCACTGGTCCGCATCATATACATACATGTTGTACCCGGAACCCAAAGCAACACTGGCACCTTCATCGATAATCACCTGGGCACCCGGAAGCAGAGCAAGATCCTGATTGATTGTAGAACTGCCACTGTGAATATGAATGGTTATATTCCCATTAATCGGAAGATCATAATCGGCAGAGCTTATACTAGTCGTTCCAACTTGAAGTTTGATACTCGCAAGGGAAGCATCGCCATACAGTTCGATCTTCAAGCGATCGGTCGAACCGTCGTATGTCTTAACTGCGTATCCACTTGTCAGATTGAACATGCAGCCGCTGCTTCCTATGAAGTTAACAGCACTTCCAAAGTCCGCGCTGGACATATATATCGTAGTGTAAGCATATTCCTTTGCGCCAGAATAGATCGTCAAGGGAACTTCAATGTTTTGAACATAATACTGTGAGAAAGGAAATACGTCATCCGACATAGCTGTCGACTGTGTGCCGCCACGAAAATCGTTAAACTGGAACAGTTCATAAATTGAAGCGCCGCTATTTGCCGTCACACTGCCGGATCCCGTAATAAAACCATAAGCATAAACCGCACCGCCATTATTAACTGTAATATTGCTTGTTCCCTGCATTCTGATAAAGCCGCAGGGACCCGACGGTGCACAACGATAGGGCGACGTACCGGTAGCGTATTTATGCTTTGCAGAGACGCTCACAGCACCATTGACGATTAAGTTTGCACCGCTTGCCAAAGTCAGCGTACGGTAGGCTGTAGGTGTTGTGTACGTATCAATACTTATAGCCTGAGTCGTGTACATAGTGTTGCTGGTGTCAAAGGGGATCAGCAACGTCACTCCTGCGGGAATAGTATAATCTCCAGCTGCAAGTGTGCCGCTGTTAGCCAAGACAACAACCTTATTTGCGCTGTCCGCCGCTGCTTTTGTTGCTGCTGTGTTCAAATCATCGAACAAATACTTTGTGCTGACAGTATAATAGTAGATTTTGCTCATGCTTAGAAAGCCGGAGCTCTGAGATTTCTGTGACGATGC
>CAZUJI010000238.1:0-3002 GCA_964620235.1 uncultured Eubacteriales bacterium | reverse complement strand
GACTTTTAATCAAGGTGTCCGGAGTTCGAATCTCCGATGGCTCACCAAGACCCACCAAAACGGTGGGTCTTTTTTTTATAACAAAAACTTGACAAATTCTTTATATAAGTGCTATAGTAAATAAAACAATTGGTTAGCAAACGCTAACTTTTGAAAGGAAGTATATAAATGCTTAAAATTACCTTAGAGGTTAAGGGTATGATGTGCGCCCATTGCGAAGCCCATATGACCAAAACCATACAAGCCAAATTCCCGTCGGCGCAGGTAACGGCCTCCAGTGCTAAAAATCAGGTGGTTATTTTAACCGGCCAGGATATTGCCGAGCCCGTGCTGCAGGATTTCGTAAAACAAGCCGGTTATGAATTTATATCGGTACAAAAAGAAGAGGCCAAGAAAAAAGGCTTATTCTCCATATTCAGCAAATAAAAAATCCCCTTACCATTTACATTGGTAAGGGGATTTTTTACTGTATAGATTTAAAATAGTCCATAATGCCCTTGGTTAAAGCCTGCGCGCACTTTTTGGTGTGGTCATCCTTAATCATATTGTTGTATTCCGAGCTGTTGGTTACAAAACCGTTTTCGGTTAATACTACGGGGCAGTCGGTGGTGCGGGACAAAAAGAAATAGTGGAACTTGTTTTTTGAGGCGGTGCTGTTGGTGTAAACTCCGGCAGCCTTTGTGGCGTTATAAATGGCCGTAGAAGCGTTTTTGGTGAATGGATTGAAATAGTAACTGCCAAAGCCTCTGGACCGCGTAGAGGTGGAAGAATCGCGGTGTATGGATATGGCAAAATCCGGTTTTACGTTTTTAAGCTTAAGTACCCGATCGTCGGCTGATACATAAATATCCGAGGTGCGGGTCATATACACCGTAGCGCCCAAAGCCTCTAATTCGGCCTTTAAGGCCTCGGCGAGTTTTAAATTCAAAACTGCCTCGGTGTATTTTTTGTTGCTGCCCAAAGCGCCGCTGTCGGTGCCGCCATGGCCGGCGTCAATTAAAATTTTAATGCCGTCTAATCGTGCACCGTAGGTATTATCGGCCTGGGTCAGCTTTGCCGGCTTCAAAAATGAGAATACCAGCTGGTCTTGGTCGTTGTATTCGGCACTCCAGCCGTAAAATGCCCCTGCCTTTTTTAGGGTCAGCCGCAGGGTGTAGTCGCCGCCGCTTTTGATCCATTCTGCTTTGGTAAATAAGGGGTGGTCGTCGTCAATTTCAAAATCACCCAAGGCCGTCGCGGCATATTTAAAGGTAATATCCACGTATTGGAATGTAGCCGAGTTCACAGAGAAATCTTGGGTTTCACCCTCTTTTAAATAAGGGTAAGACTGCGGCGCCAACGTAAAGGTAAAGGGCGCCTTCCAATCAACCGCAAAGGCGTATTTAACGTGCTGCGAGGTATTGGTAATCTCTGCCAGAGAAACGTTGTTTTCTCCCGGCAAATAGCCGCGGTACACGCTAACGTTGTCCACACCGTTGGCCTTAATGTATACCCGTTGGTCACTACGCAGCAAGCGGTAAACGTTCTTGCTTTCAGGGTCTACAATCGAGTCGGCACTGCAGTAATCTATAGTACCGTAGGGTAAATAGTTGGCGGTGGGGCGCGACCAATCGTCTTTTGAGCTGCCGCCCTTAAAGGTTTCTACCTGATACTTTACCACCTCGGCAATGTATTCGCCGTGGGGATCTACGTATTTGCCGCCCGAGGGTAAAACGTCGGTGTTGACAATTTCAGTCTTGCGGATGGTTACCGAGCCGCCGCTGCGGCTCTCAGTCCCGTAGGGGGATTTAACGGTAAAACTGATTTTGCCGATGTTTTTATTTTCGTCGGTAAAGCTGGGCATCTCTAAAGCGCCACGGTAGCGGCTGTACTCCGACACCAACCCCGCGTTGTCGTAAATCGGCTCTTCTTGCAGGGTTACGGTTACGCCGTTCAGCTTGGCCGTAACGGTGCTGTCTGCCAAAGCCACCACGGTGGCAATCAGGGTGCTGCCGCCGTCTAAGGTCATACTGCTGGTGGGCGAAACACTTTCAATTACCCGTTTTTTATAGGTAATGGTATAGGTTTTGGTTTCGCCCTTGTGGGTTAGGGTGTAGGTGTTTTTGCCTAATTTTAAATTTAAATCTAACGAGAAATACCCCAGCTCGGTGCGCTCTAAGGGCTCGCCGTTCAAGGTAATGGGGAACTCAGGGTCAGACGCGCCAATTAGGTTGGCGGTGGAAGAATAGGTGGTGTAAGAGGTTTTGCCGGGCGTGGTAACCGAGAGGTTTTTCAGCACGTAATCCTCTGATAAATTGCCCGATACGTATTTGTAAATGGCGTTGGTGCTGCCTGTAGTATCATTTTGCAGTTGTTTATAACTATCCAGCACAAAGCCCGGTAGGCCGTCGTATTTTTCCAACAGCATCAGCTGTTTTACAATTTGGTCGGGGTTCGACCAACCGCTTTTGCCGCTGTCAATATTAGAGTTTGCCAAAGAAAAAATAATATCGGTGTTTGCGCCCATGGCTTTGGTCCACCAATCGGTAACGGTGCCAAAGGGCATAGCCTTGTTGGTGGTTGAGGTGTGTGCTGTTACCACAGCCGCATCAAACCAGCCGTATTTTAGCCAACTGTAGGTGTCGGCGTAGCCGGCGGTCAAATCACTGTACTCGGCGGTTACGTCAATGCCGGCATCGTTTTGCGCCTTGGTAGCCCATACGGGCGCGCAAACCAAGCCGGTGTATAACGAGGGGTTATGGGTCGCCACGTCTACCGAAAGCTGCATCATTTTTGCCGATAATAGAGTTTGCGTGTACAGCGCAGGGCCAATGGCTTGGTTGGCCGCTAACACAACAGGGTTTTGCTCTGCAAAGGGCAGAGGCCCATCTGCTTGGGCGTAGCCGGTAAAAAATAAGCCGTCGATATCGTACCCTGCAACTAATTCGGTAATATACGCGGTTAAAATGCTGTATTTTTCTGGGTTAAACAGCCGATTTTGCCCGTCTGCATCGGTTAAATCT
>CAZUJI010000237.1:0-3019 GCA_964620235.1 uncultured Eubacteriales bacterium | reverse complement strand
TGCCCACCTGCACCGGTTCTACCACCATTCTGGTTGCCGTTGTTAAGGGCAAGGACGTTACCGTTGAGGGCATCAACGCTGCTATGAAGGCTGCTTCTTCCGCTTCCTTCGGCTACAACACTGAGGACATCGTATCTTCCGACATTATCGGTATGACCTACGGCTCTTTGTTTGATGCTACCCAAACCATGGTTGCTAAGATTGACGATGACACCTACCAAGTACAGGTTGTTTCTTGGTACGACAACGAGAACTCTTACACCAGCCAAATGGTTCGCACCATTAAATACTTCGCAGAAATCTAAGTTCTTCTGCCAATACACTGTCGGAGATGTATATGCATCTCCGACTTTTTTGAGCCCTGAAAAAATATTTGGTTTTTGTATTTTGGCTCTTGACAACCAAGCTTAAAAGTGCTATTCTACCCGCAGATAGAGTATTTCCCCTGCGAAAGGTGCGGTAAAAATGGAATTAACGCCCGCTGTAAAAGACCCGTACAAGGCCAACCGAATTGCCTATTACGCCAGGTGCGCCTTTGAATATTTTATTTCTCTGACGGTATCCGGCGCCATTTTAACCCGCTTGCTTTTGGTGCTGGGCGTATCCGACGCGTTGACGGGGGTTATTTCAGCCTTAACCACCTTTGCCACCGGCATACAATTTATGACCGTCAGCTTTATGCGGCGGCGCAAGTCTATACGCACCACCACCATTACCGTTTGCACTTTGCACCAGGTAGCCCAAGCGACCTTGTTTTTACTGCCCTTTTTGCCCGTACCCCCTACGGTGCGGGTGGTACTGTTCGTTCTACTGTTTCTGGCCCCCACGGTGGTTAAAAATATGACCACCTCGGCCACCTACAATATGTACAATGTTTACATAGAGCCCAACCGTCGCGGCAGCTTTGTGGCGGTGAACAATATGGTATCTTTAATTACCGGTATGATATACAACTATGCCGTTAGTTGGCTGGTGGACTATTATGACGCCGCAGGGCAACCCCACGTCGGTTTTTTGATGTGCGCCGCCGTTATCTTGGTATGGACGGTATGCCACGCGGTTTCCGTCCGTCTTTCCAAGGACGCGCCCCAGGTGTTGGAGGATATCCGCAAAAGTCCGCCGATGCTTCAGAATTTAAAGGAGAATTTATCCAACGCCAATTTTTTAAAATTGCTGATACTCTTCGTTGGGCGGCAATTTGTTGAGCTACTTTCGGTTTCGTACCATTCGGTATACCTTTTGCAAGAGCTGCAAAGCTCCATTACCTTTGTTGCGGTAATGGGGATCGTGTCCAGCTTGGCGCAGTTTGCGTTTTTTATACCGGTGGGCAAGCTGGCCGACCGATTGGGCCACACAAAATGTCTGACCCTTGGTTTTGGCGCATTGGCTATCTCTTATTTTCTTTTGGTCTTTTGGGTACCCGCCAACGGTGAATGGCTGTATCTGCTCAGCCGTATCCCCCACGCGGCGGGAATCTGCGCTATTTCAGTATCTATCAACAACATATTATTCAACTACACACCGCAAAAAAACTGGGTAAGCGCCATGAGCGTGTATAATTCTTTTGGCGGCATATTTGGGTTTGTGGGCTCGTTGATTGGCGGCGCAATTTTAGGCACCGTGCAAGCCGCCGGCAACCGCGTATTTGGCCTGCCGGTCTACGGCCAGCAGCTACTGAATCTACTTGCGGTGGTAGGGTACGCGGTGTTATTGATTTACCTGCTCCGCGTGGTTGCAAAATTAAAAAAAGTATATTAAAAGGAGTATTTTAATGGCAGAACTGTTTGAAATTTTAATGATTGTAAGTTTTGGCGCCTCTTGGCCCTTTAACGTAATTAAATCCTATAAGGTACGCACCGCCAAGGGCAAAAGCCTGCTGTTTTTGTGCCTGATTTTATTTGGCTACGTGGCGGGCATTGCCTCTAAGCTGATTAACCCTGCTTATATGGCAAGCTTTGCGCAAAAATGGTACGTACTCTTCTTTTACGTTTTAAACTTTGTTATGGTGTTTGCCGACTTTTGCCTGTACTGGCGCAATAAAAAGTTAGACAAACGGGGCGAACAAAAATAAGAACCTTTTTTAAAAAAGAAAAACGGTCTGTGATGCTTAACGCATTGCAGGCCGTTTTTTATGCAATGAAAAAGCCGCCCGGGGTATGGGACGGCTTCTTCGCTTGGGTTATTGAGGAGGGTAGAGACTCAAAACGGGATTGCGGAACCCGTCCTGAGTACAATACCAATATACCCCCTGAATGTTAGAAAAGTGTGAACAGTTTAATAAGAATTCGTTTAAAAAAGTTTAATATTTTTTTGCCGAGCATAATTTTTGAAAAACTGCACAAAAATAATTTTGTAACAAAATTAAAGCAACAGAAAGGTATAAACTATGGGAAAAATAAAATATACATCTAAAGTAAAGCGTTTTTTTAACGGCAAGGGATTTTATTTGGTGGCCTGTGCCTGTATGATTGCCGTGGGCGCGGCGGCTTGGTCGGCCATAGAGCAGCTACCCAGCCCGCCCGTAGAGGGGGACGAAACTGCCTCGTACACCTCCTCGGTGAATAGTGAGGCGCCCTTGGAGCAGACCCCGGTAGACGCTGTGGTAAGTGACCAGCCTGACGACCGCCCTACCCAGTCACCTCTACCCGAGGATACAGAGGATATAGAGGACATTGAAGACATTTTGCAGGGCGACACCACCCAAACCGCAGCGCCGGTGGCCACCTTTTTTGTGCCCCCGGTGGTGGGTGAGATTATCAAACCCTTTAGCGCCACCGAGCTGCAGTACTCAGAGACCTTTTGCGATATGCGACTGCATTTAGGCTTGGACATTGCCGCCCAGCAGGGTGCCGCCGTTACCGCTGCCGGTGAGGGTGTGGTAAAAGAGGTGGAGCAGAGCGCCTTATGGGGCAATTACGTGGTAATTGACCACGGCAACGGCGTGCTGATAAAGTATTGCGGCTTGGCCGATGCCCCGCCCGTAAAGGTAGACGACACCGTAGACAGCAAAACCCAAATC
>CAZUJI010000236.1:0-3032 GCA_964620235.1 uncultured Eubacteriales bacterium | reverse complement strand
CGCCACCGTAACCCCTTTGCCCCAAAACGCCGCCGTAGACGTAGAATTAGATACCCCCGCCTTGGCGCAGATTGTGTTTGGGCAAATGCCCTATGGCGCAGCCACAGCGCAGTATATGCAAAATGTGCAGGTGCATAACCCAAACACTTTATTGTTTAAGGCCTTTAAGCCCACCCCCTGCGGTATATTCGAACACTTTTAAAATAAAACCGCCTCCGATTTTTTCGGAGGCGGTTTTTACGTAGTTTGGTTTTGCAAGGCTTGGTGCCTGCGCTGTATACGGTTGTAAATCACAAAAAAGGCAATCAGCTGCCCCAAGGCGGTAAGCGCCCAAGATACGGGGTAAGAAACGTACAAGCACTCTAACGTGTGAAAGGCGGGCACCTGGAATATGGTGTACACCCAGCCCACACGAATCAGACAAACGCCGATAATCGAAATCAGCATAGACACAAAAGAGCGACCCAACCCCCGAATGGTGCCGGTTAACACGTCCATTACCCCCGCCAGGCAGTACCCGGGTAAAATGCAAAGAATTCGCAGTACGCCGTAGTTTATGGCCTGGGCAGAGTCGGTAATGTAAATAGAAAGCAGGGGTCTGGCAAAGACGCAGGCCAAGCCGGTTACCGCAATGGCCGTAACAAAGGCGCTGGCCATACAAATACCCAATATCTTTTTAATGCGGCCATACTTTTGCGCGCCGTAGTTGTGACCCACAAAGGTCATAGCCGTTTGATGGAACCCGTTTACGGTGGTCCACACAAATTGCTCAATGTTTACCCCCGCCGCATTGCCCGACACCGCAATAGAGCCAAAGCTGTTGATAGAGGCCTGAATGGTTACGTTAGAAATAGAGAACAAGCAGCTTTGCAGGCCGGTGGGCAGACCGATGCGCAAAATGCGGGCAAGGGTGTTTTTATAAATACGCATGTGCCGCAGCATCAGCTTACATTCGTCCTTCCAGCGCAATAACGCGCGAAGCACCAGCAGGGCCGACAACGCCTGCGAAATGGTGGTGGCCAAGGCTACGCCCGCCACGTTCATATCAATCACCGTTACAAAAATTACGTTTAGTACCACGTTTACCACGCCCGAAAGGGTTAG
Source organism: uncultured Eubacteriales bacterium (assembly GCA_964620235.1). GTDB lineage: Bacteria > Bacillota > Clostridia > Oscillospirales > Acutalibacteraceae > CAZUJI01. The sequence continues at coordinate 1,928 of CAZUJI010000236.1, read as the reverse complement.
GTACAAAAGCGGGCTTTTGGTGTCGCCGGCGGCGCGTAAAATGGCGGCGCAGAAGTTATACAGAAGGGTGAATATAATTCCCCCAAAGTAGATTTGCATATACACGGTGGCAAGGTCGATAATATTGTCGGGGGTGCTCATCCAGGATAAAAAGGTGCGTGAAAAGCCTACCCCTACCACCGTTAAAAATGCCCCGCCGATCAACGCTACGGGTACGGCAGTATGCACGGTGCGGGTAACGCCAATATAGTCTTTGGCGCCCAGACTTTGCGCCACTACAACGTTTACACCGGCGCCAAGCCCAATAAACAGGTTAATAATCAGGTTAATCAGCGAGGACGTAGAGCCCACCGCCGCCACCGAGTTGCTGCCGCAAAAGCGGCCCACAACAACCAAATCGGCGGCGTTAAACAATAACTGCAAAATGCCGGTGAGTATTACGGGTACGGTAAAGCGAATTAAATTGCCAAACAGCGGCCCCTCGCTCATATTGATTTCAGACTTTTTCATATTCATCTCTCTATTCTTAAAAACCCAAATTTAACCTAACCGCAGCATTTCTTCAATGCAGCCCACCGCAGCGGATTGCAATTTTGTTGGTATGGTAATTTCGGTGCCGCCACCCTGCAGAGCGTCTAAAACGTCCGGTAGGGTGGTTAATTTCATATCGGGGCAAAGCAGACATTTGGCCAAGGGATAAAACCGCTTGTGCGGCATAGCGTAAGACAAATGCTCTGCAATCGAAAGCTCGGTGCCGATAATAAACTCGGTAGCGTCAGAGCCTTTGGCGTAGTCCATAATTCCGGCGGTAGATCCAATATAGTCGGCCCCGTCGCAAACCTCGGGGGCGCACTCGGGGTGCACCAGCAGCAGGGCGTTGGGGTGCGCGGCGCGGGCAGCAGCTACCTGCGCGGGGGTTACGGCGTCGTGCACGGGGCAGCAACCGTCAAAAAAAGCAAATTGCTTTTGCGGGCAGGCTTTGGCCACGTGGCGGCCTAAATTGCGGTCGGGGATAAATAAAATTTTATCGTTTTCAATGCCGGCCACAATTTTTTCGGCGCTGGAGGAGGTTACGCAAACGTCACACAGCGCTTTTACCTCGGCAGTAGTGTTTATGTAGCATACTGCGGTGTAGCCCGGGTATTTAGCCCGCAGAGCCCGCACGTCCTCGGGGGTAATGCAGTCGGCCATAGCGCAGCCTGCGTCGGGGTTGGCAATCAGCACCCGCTTTTGGGGGCACAGCAGCTTTACCGTTTGCGCCATAAAATGCACGCCGCACAACAAAACGGTGCTTTGCGGTGCCTTCCCTGCCAAGCGGCTGAGCTGAAAAGAGTCGCCCTGAATATCGGCAATCTCTAAAATCTCTTTGGCTTGGTAGCTGTGGGCGGCAATTAAAACGTCCTTCTCTTTTTTTAACTGCAAAATGCGGTCTTGAATTTCCCGAATCATAACTACACCCCGATTAATACTCCGACTTGGCGTTGAGCTTTAAAATCAAATCCTCAACCTGCTTTTTTTCTTTTTCCCCCAGCATCTGAAAAATGCGGAACAGCTGACGGTCCTCGTCGGTGCCGTAGGGAATCTCCGGCTCACTGACCGACAGTGCCTTTTTGCGGCGGGTTATAGGGTCAAGCTCGGTGGTCAGCAGGTCGTCAATAAATACCTCAAAAAACTGGGCGATTTTTATAAGCATCGGCTGAGGCGGGGTAACGTCAATTTCATAATAAGCGTAGGTCGAGCGGGTAATGCCTAAGTATTTTGCAATGGTCTCTTGCGAGTAGTTGGCGTGCTTGCGCAGAGCAATCAGGTTGCGGGCCAAAAGGGATTTTTCTTTTTTGGGCATAAAAGCATCCTCCGTAAACAGAATTTGTACTTGACTATATTTTAAAAACTTGGTATAATTATAGATACGCTGAAGTGGCTCAGTC
>CAZUJI010000235.1:0-3041 GCA_964620235.1 uncultured Eubacteriales bacterium | reverse complement strand
CGCCGTCGCCGTCCGTGGCAGGTTGATTGGAGCGAAGAGGGTAATATAAAATATTTGGATGACATTACAGATACATCGTCGGGTGGAATTGAATCGGATGCAGACTAATAAAAAAGCGCCCCTTCTCGTAGGCCACAGTTTTACGGGCGAGGGGCAGATGCCTTTTTTTGAAATTGTTAAAAAATACCGTTATGCCATTGGTGAGGTTTATTTCTCCTTTCCCGGTATTGCAAGCGGCAGAAGTCCCCTGGGTGCGGTGCACGGATATACCGACTTTGAGGCACTTGAGATGCTAACTGACGACCTTTTAAAAATAAAACAGATGGGCGTGAAGCTCGACCTTCTTTTTAACGCGCTTTGCAACGGTAACGATGCTTTAAGCATCGCCCACGAGCGCGAGGTTGTGTCGGTACTGGATTACTTGTACCGCAAGGGTATCTCCCCCGAAATTGTCACTACCGCATCGCCTGTTACGGCCGAGATCGTGCACAGATACGACAAGAGCATCGACGTTAGAGCGTCTGTCAATATGCGTATATCAACTATAAAGGGCATACAGTATCTTGAACATCTTTTTGACTCCTTTTGTATATTCCGCGACATAAACCGTGATATCGATTCACTTACAAGGATATCGAAGTATCTGCGACAAAACGGCAAAGGTATAACAATCATAGCCAACAGCGGTTGTCTCCGCTCTTGCTCTATGCAAACCTTCCACGATAATGCCGTGGCGCACGAAAAAGGTATTATGACCAAAGACAATCTTTCATGGGCGGGAGTCTCCGGCTGCAGAAGCTACCTTAAATCCCCTGCAAACTATGCGGCTTTTTTGCAAAACACCTGGATACGCCCCGAGGATATTCATAACTTCGACGGCCTTGTAGACGGTATTAAGCTTGCGACGCGTATGCACGCGCTCCCTGCGATGGTGATCGATGCCTACGCCCGCAGAAGCTACCACGGCAACCTTGCCGATCTTTTTGAGCCCGGACACGGGCCGACCTTTGCGCCTTACGTTGTGGATAATGACAGCTTCCCGTCGGATTGGTTTGAGCAAACCACCGCGTGTGACAAAAACTGCGACGTATGCGGCTATTGTGAGGGTGTAAGGCAAAAGGTATTTATCAATTCAGAGGAAATGTAGTGCTTTGTTTTGAAGCCTATTGAGGAAGCCATATGAAAAAAATAAATTTAGATCGAGATTGGAAATTTATTTTAGAAAAGGATTGCGGATGTTTTCCTGCACACGGCTACCGCAAATGCGGCACCGCTACAGGTCCCGCTGCTTTTGATTATCACGAGGGCTTGATGCGTACGGTGGATCTTCCCCACGATTGGGGAATCGAGCTTATGCCCGATAAACGCGCAAATACCGGAAACGGTGCCAGACCCATCAGCCGCTACGTTCCCTTGACCCGTTCTTCCGACGGAGATTCTCACATTGAAAGTGCATCGGTTGGTTGGTACCGAAAGCACCTTACTTTTGACACGGTGTTGCCGCATCAACGCGTTTTTTTGGAATTTGAAGGTGTGTTCCGGGATTATTCTGTTTTTATAAACGGTATATATATAGATCGTCACAACAGCGGTTATACGGCAGCCGTATTTGATATCACCGATCAAATTGACCGAACAGGCCATAACGTACTCGCCGTTCGCGTAGATGCCGCGCAGCCCGAAGGCTGGTGGTATGAGGGCGCGGGAATCTATCGACACGTTCACTTGCTGATTAAGGATACCGTTTATATTCCTGCCTACACAACGTCTATCCAACCCAAAAATTCCGGGGAAGTTTATTTTTGTACCAAATTATGCAACGCCTCGGACACAACACAAGCCCTTCAACTGCAATGCAATATTTTGGATAAAAACGCAACCTGCGTTGCCACTACCAAGTTCGACGTTACACTTGCGCCGCAGGAGGAGCAGGCCTACTCCGGCATCTGTCAGGTGCCCGAGCCGTCTCTTTGGGAACTGGATTCTCCCTATCTTTATACGGCAGAGCTATGGATTACTACGGACGTACCACACGTGGCCGACCGTGTACGCTTTGGATTTCGCGAGATCACGTTTGATCCGAATTACGGTATGTTTTTAAACGGAAAGCACGTGAAGGTCCGCGGCGCCTGTATCCACCAGGATTTTGGCGGTTTTGGCGTGGCGTTACCTACCAAAATTGCGCGTTATAAAATCAAATTACTGAAAAGCATGGGCGTAAACGCCTACCGCTCTTCACATCATCCTGCTTCTGAGGATATCTTAACGGCGTGCGACGAGCTGGGTATGCTGGTAATAGATGAAGCCCGTTTGTTTGGGTCTTCTGCCGAGGCGTTAAGACAAATAGAGGCTATGGTATGTCAACACCGCAATCATCCATGTATCTTTTTGTGGTCGCTTGGCAATGAAGAATACGAAGGCTTGCTGCAATCCACCGATTACGGTAAGCGGATGGCCGGCACCGCGTATACACATTTAAAGCGCTTTGATAACACAAGGCACGTTACGTTTGGGGCAAACAACGGTTGTGTAGACCGCGGCGTTAACGCCCTTGTTGACGTGCGCGGATTTAACTATATCCGAAATCTGGAGCGGTTAACGCGCGATGAAAACGGAAAACATCTTCCCGGTTACCACGCAGACCGCTATCACGCAGAACATCCAAACGCAGTTATGCTCGGCACCGAGGAATGCTCGTATTTTCTGTGCAGAGACGCGGGGTTCGACGATTTTAAAAAAGGTCAAGTCGTTGCAACCGGTGAAAACACCAGTATGGGTGGCTCCACCCCTGAGGGATGGGTGAAATTTTACGAAAAACGCGATTATATTGTGGGCGGCTTTATGTGGACGGGAATAGATTATTACGGCGAGCCGTCGCCGTTTACCGATATCAATCTTTCCTCAAGCTTTGGCGCCATTGATCTGGTCGGCTTTCCTAAAAACAGCTACTACTATTACCGTTCCTGCTGGTTGGATGAACCCATACTGAAAATTATGCCCCATTGGGATTTTAAAAAAGGCGACCGCGTAAAGGTTGCGGT
>CAZUJI010000234.1:0-3050 GCA_964620235.1 uncultured Eubacteriales bacterium | reverse complement strand
TCTTCTGAAACGTCTTCGGATAATAGCAATATTTACTTTACGGAGGATTTTTCTGCCGCAAATACCTCGGGCCGCGGTTGGAACAAAAATTGGGATACTCCCAACGGCTACGCCACTGTTACAAACACCAACAACTATCTTATAGCCAACGCAGCGTACAAGGCCTGGACAGATTATGCCGTGGAGGCGGATGTATCTATTGACTTAACGAATGCCGCAACCGCAAGTATGAACCACGCCACGCTGGTTGGTCGCGCTATAAACGGCAATACGGGTTACGAGTTCCGCTTGATTACCTCTAACGACGGTGCTACCACTAAAGCCCAGTTATATGAGCAGGGAACAGGCAATATCGCTTCTGCCGACGAGATTAGCTGGGATTATTCTAAAACACACAAAATGAAAATGGTGTTTGACGGCAACAACATTTTATGCTTTGTAGACGGTATACTGGTAATGAAGACCACTTCGACCGCCTATTCCGCCGGCTCTATTGCCATCAAGGGCGCGGGGTATGTCTCTGCCTTTGATAACATTGTGGTTCGCGCCGCCACAGCTGCAGAAAAGAACGCCCAGTTCCCACAAGACACTTCATCTTCTCAGACCTCTTCCGTTGTGTCCTCTGAAACATCCTCTACAGTGACTTCTTCTGCGCCTACATCTTCCGCCACTTCTTCGGGAAGCGGCAACGTATACTTCTCGGATGATTTCTCGGCCGCAAACACTTCCGGCCGCGGTTGGAATAAGAATTGGGAAACACCTAACGGTAATGTTACCGTTGCAAATACCAATAATTACCTTGTTGGCAGAGCAGAATACAAAGCCTGGACGGATTACGCAGTTGAAGCGGATGCATTTATTGACCTTAATACCCCCAACGATGTAAGTTTGAATCACGCCACTTTAGTCGGTCATACTACGGGCGGTACGAACGGTTACGAATTCCGTATTATCACCCAAAATAACGGCACAAAAACCAATGCCAAGTTATATGATATGACGAATAGAGTCAATATTGCGGGTGCAGATAATATTGAATGGGATTATAGCCGCACGTATAGGCTAAAAATGGTTTTTGATGGCTTGAACATTTTATGTTTTATTGATGACGAATTGGTAATGAAAGCAACCACTGCACAGGCTACGGCAGGTTCCATTGCTCTTAAGAGCGCGGGATATGCTACTACCTTTGATAATGTGGTAGTTCGTGCCGCCACCACCGAGGAAAAAAATGCCGATTTTCTGCAGGATTCTTCGTCACAACCTTCGTCCGGGCAAGACGGTGATGTTTACTTTACGGAAGATTTCTCCTCGGCAAAAACCGCAACCGCGAACGGTTGGAACAAGGCGTTAACCACTACAGACGGTTATTTGGCTATGGAAAATACCGGCGCAAACAACATATATTTAACCGCAAAATCGGCTTACAAAGCCTGGACGAATTACGCTGCAGAAGTGGATTTAAAAATTGATCCCAAAGCCGTAGTTCCTGATTCCGGCACTCGAAATTACGCCAATCTGGTTTTCCGTTCGGTGAGCGGTACTACAGGTTACTATTTCCGGTTTATGACCGCCAGTGACGGTTCTAAATATGTTGATTTATATGACGTTAGCGCCAAAAAAACCATTGCTGCCAATAAAAACGTAAGATTGTACCACGGAATCAAATATCGGTTTAAAGTGGTTGTACAAGATGATTTGATTTTGTGCTTTATCAACGATGAATTGGTGCTTAAAACAAATTCTACCACTGCTTTAGCCGGTTCTATTGCTTTGCGCAACGAAGGTAACGCCGCCAGATTTGACAATGTGATCGTTCGTAAGGCTACCCAAGCTGAAATTAACGCAGAATTCAAACAAATCGTCGCGCCATCGGCCGATAATAAAGGCGTGTATTTCGCAGATGAGTTCAATACACGTAAGCAAAGCTTATCTACCGTTGGATTGTGGAATCAGTCTTTCAAAAACGTGGTAAGCGGTCAAGCTGTTCTTTCTGAAGAATACCAGGCCGGCAACTACGTAGTGGGTGACGGCGGATTCTTCTTGTTGTCTGATTATACGGTAGAAAGTCAGGTCATTTTGCCGAACGACGTCAATTACGACGGCGGAACGGTTACCGCCGGTATCGCCGGACGAATCACCGGTAGCAAGACCGGCTATGAATTCTACATTTCTTTGTCTGATGACGGTTCGCTGTCCTCGGCGGTGTTGTATAATCGTACAAACAATAAAAAGCTTGCTTCTAACGACCAAATTAAGTTAGAAAAAGGCGCAGAATATACCCTGGCTATGGCAATGATCGGTTCTTCTATTCGCTGTTATATTGACGGCGCTTTGGTATTAGAGGTTACCGATAATTCCATAAACGCCGGTACCGCAGGCATTGCAACTACAGGTATAGCGGGGTATTACAATAACTTTGTTGTTCGCAAGGTAAATACGGCTGAATTAAAGGGTATAAGCGCCTCGGATAGCACAACACCCGGCACAGGGGACCGTACAATTTGGTTTACCGTTGCTTTAATTGCCGTTGCAATGTTGTGCATCGCTTATATGATGTACCACCTGCGCAGAAAACGCCATAAGCAATAAAAAACATCCTACATAAAACAAAACCCGACGGGAGATGTCTCCCGTCGGGTTTTGTTATTGAATTCATTAAAAACCAAGTAATTCGGTTGCGGCTTGGGTTAAGGTATCCATATTCTTTTGGGCGGTTTCTAACTCCGTGCCGCGCACAGATAAATAAATTTTAATTTTAGGCTCGGTGCCCGAGGGGCGTACAATTACTTTAGCGCCGCAGGCCAAGCTGTATTCCAGCACGTCCGAGGAGGGGAGGTCAATATCGGTAGAGGTATTGTTTACGGTATCTACAGCAACAGAATGCTTATAGTCGGCCATAGTCACTACGTCTACACCTGCAATCTGCCCGGGCGGGTCTTGGCGCAAGCGATTCATAATACCGGCAATGCGCTGCATACCTTCCTGGCCTTCACAGGTAAAGCTTTTTTGCTTATTTAAATACAAGCCAAATTCGCGATTTAATTCGT
>CAZUJI010000233.1:0-3056 GCA_964620235.1 uncultured Eubacteriales bacterium | reverse complement strand
CCGTAGGCGAAGCTGTCCGGCAGAGAATCATTCAACTGTGCCAAGAACGAGATATTTCCATTAACAAACTAAGTAGCATTAGCGGTGTTACGCAGTCCACCGTCAACAACATCGTTAGCGGTAGAAACAACAGTGCAACTGTATCCACTATTAAGAAACTGTGCGACGGTTTGGGTATTACAATTGACGAGTTCTTTCATTCCGAGCTATTTGCCGGACTGGAGCAGGAAATAAAATAAGCAATCGGCCACAAGAGCAAAAGCTTTTGTGGCCGATCTTTTTAGGATTATTATTTACTCCTCATTATAGAGCTTCAGAAGACGATCAATCATTGCTTTCAGGTTAATAAATACGTCCTTTAACATAGCGTCATCCATCGCGCATATTCCATCGCAGCATTCCATTTTTTCAAAGGTCTGAATCACCTTTTCCTCGCCATATTCTCCCGTCATTTTTTTCACGGAGTAATAAGGTGTTAAATCAACACTGTCCAGCACCAATGCATTTTCGATTCCTTTTTTTATACCCTTGGAATTCTGATATGGTGGAATTGCGAGAATGATCGCATTATTCTTTCTTTTCGGTTCTCGATTTGTATCACAGTCTTTTAGACAAATGTTCCGTACCAGCAAGTTTTGGCTTACCAAAAACTGATAGGCAGCGTCAATACTCTTTTCGCCTGTGTTAACCTCTTGCCCCTTATCATCCAAATAGCCTACCCACTTGAATCTAAACGGAACATCCAAATCATACACCTGAAGTGCTCGGTTAAAATATTTTTCATCAGTTCTGCCTTCCAAATACACCGTGGGCTGTTCAGCAGAAAAGGTCTTGAGCGAGAAAGCATCCTGAACCGCTTCAACAGAGTCGCATTTAAAATACTCAGGTTTATCCTTAACAACAATGTCACCGTTTTCATTACGGGTAAGAATAATAATTTTGTCATTTCGGCGATTGTCATTATGAATAACAAATGGAGAATGAGTCACAGCAAAGATTTGAGATGTTTGTTGGCCGTCTTCTCCAGTAAAGATTCCCTTATAATAGTCCATAATTTTCATTTGCCAATTAGGGTGTAAACTAATCTCTGGTTCATCGATAAATACAAATGCGCCATTCATTGCGTTAACATCCTTGAGTAAAAAGCAACCGCGGTAAACAACTTGCTTTTCGCCGGAACTCAGTCCGTCAATCAGAATATCCTCTCCATATTTCTTAAAAAGAATTGCCTTTTTTCTGTTTACATTTACAACACGACTATATGTCATGTTTTCAAACATAGTATTAAATGCTGTTGTGAACCGCTGCATTCTATCAGCATAACTAATCTCAGAAACAGGGGTGCCTTCGTCCTTTGCTTGCCTATAAGCATACGCCAAATCAGCATCATCCATTGCTTGGACATCAATAATCAACTGTTTAATCTGTTCTGGCAAAGCAGTGTCAGATCGCCGGCTCTGATTTACAGAGTCCAATGTCAAACTGGTTACATTAGCTATGGCTTTCGAATGAAAATTAATATCAACATCTGAATATATTGCAGAAACGGGATATGTTTCGTGGAAATCCCCCATTATGGACTTGAAATATAATTTTTTACCATTTTGTTGCTTTGCGGCCAAAATGGTTGTGTTCTTATTCAGCGTCTCATTTCTAAACGCCAATGTGGTAACACCGGCGTCAGTTTCCAAAACTAAATCCATCTCACAACCGTCAGTTTTGGATAGCAACCGATATAAGGAATCCATTACTGTGCTTTTTCCGGTCCCATTTTCACCTGCTAAAATAACAGTATCCACCGCTGTGCCATCGGGGCCAGAAAAATCCAATTCCAAATTTTTTAGTATAGGATGATTCACATACTTAACTTTTCTTATTTTATACATGCGCTTCACCTTATTCTGGTCTAATAAATACCTTTATGAATTCTTCAGAACCTTGTTCGAGGTCTCTCTTAATGCCGGCTGGATTGCCTAGAATGCCTTCCGGATCATATACAAAACAGTAGAGTTTATTGCAATCCGGATGCACTTTATATTTCTCCCGATCAATCAACAGTTCTTCTCCTAAAGATTTCGCTGTCATCGATTTTCTAGTCTTCTTAACCTCGATGATTATCCCTTCAGACTTCAAAAGGAAATCCATCCGTACCGAGCCACCGGCATAGGACGGTGTCCATTCCTCTGGACGAACATCGTCAAAATGCAATAGTAGCAAAGCGTGAAGCAAATCCTGCACATCATACTCATCGCTGATTTCCAGTGTGCTTCGGGAATCATAGCGGGTACGCAACTGACGAGCTACTCTATGAAATTTATCAAAGATATTCTCCAGTTCCGTATCCACATTTCTACTTGGTGCGACAACATCCAATATTCCATTTTCAATCTGGGCAATTATGGTTTGTAGTGTTGTGTTCAGTGCCTTTGCCTGACTAGGAAAACGGTTGTCTTCATTGGTGATTTGCTCCACATATTCAGGTACATCCAACCTAGCATAACGCAAAACTGTCAATATCTCGGCTCTCCACGCGTTAAACCTTGCCGAAGATATATGCCCCCATGAATCTGCAGACGCAACAAGTGTCTCTCCCTTCACTATTAACCCCTTGAGTTGTTCAATAACTTTTTCTTTTTCGCAAATCATCGTTTTTCCTTCCTTTGTTGCCCACGGTATGAGTTTGAAATTATTGTGCTGTTTCCCATACTGAAAAACACGGCACTTTCCTGACTTTCCTCTTGTTTTTATATTTTATCAAACAATTGAACCATACGCAACAAAATTCTCCATTTTCCGCATAATGCTAGTTGTGAAAAACAGAGCAGCCTTACGGCTGCCCTGTTGCGTTAGAGGGGATTATGAGTTTAGTTCTTGGGAGAGGCGGTGGGCGAGTTTGAGAGCTGCGATGAAACCGGATTGTTGGTGCAGGCGGCAGAGGTTACAGACTAAATCGATGATCGCGTCCTTTTCTTTGAGGGATTTATCGGACAAGGCGTTATAAAGGTCATCGAAGGCCTGTTTGATCTCGTCGGTATCGTCGGTGCACACGTGCTCGT